>DUIP01000036.1:0-470 GCA_013330285.1 Candidatus Poseidoniaceae archaeon | reverse complement strand
CCGGGTGGCGTTTCTTTTGCTGGATTATTGTTCATTGCAGCAGCAGCAAAGTAGCCCATCAAACTCGCTTGGCCGTGGTCTCGGGCGGTTGGTGTGCCCGATTCTCCAGCCTTCGCACCCTGGGCTTGCCGTTCTAAGAAAGCAAGCAAATCAGTCGCCCGTTCAACCACCGGACGAGGAAGACCTGCTAAAGCCGCCACTTGGACACCATAAGAGTCGTCACAAGGACCATCTGCAACCGTGTGCATGAATCGAAGTTCACCATTGGCTTGAGCCACTTGAACGTGGACGTTCACAAGACCTTCGACCTCGCCTTCCAAGCCAATTAATTGATGGTAATGCGTTGCAAAAAGGGTCCTTGCCTGGATCCGCTTGCATATGTCTTCAGTGACCGACCAAGCAATAGACAACCCGTCGAAGGTTGAGGTGCCTCGTCCAATTTCATCGAGTAGAACCAATGAATTTGAGGT
>DUIP01000137.1 GCA_013330285.1 Candidatus Poseidoniaceae archaeon | reverse complement strand
GGTGCTTCGAGGGGAAGGGGTTCTGGGACAGAAGCAACATCCGGCTCGGTTTGAACAGGATCGGCAGAGGGTTCAGTTGCAGGTTCAGAATCTGAAGGAGGTTGCTCCGCAAGACCAGATGACTGAGCACTTACCAGCGGGAGTTGCTCCCCTTCTTCGGCTTCATCAAATGGCATGCCTGCTGCAGAACTACCAATTCCAAATGGTAGTCTAGAGATGTTGGTGTTTGAGGCACCAGAGAAGCCGAACGGAAGGCTCCCTTGAGGTGCAGGCGCAGGCTCAGGTTGTTCGTCGATTTCTTCTTGAGCCTCAATGCCTTCAAGGTCATTCCACGAAGCGACCGCTTCATCGAGTCCTGGGACTTCTGCGGGCAAAGGAGAACCATCATCGTGTTCGGTCAAATCGACTCGAATTTGGCTGCCACATGCTGGACAAGCGTTGCCTCCAAGGGAGAGCAAACCACAAATCGTGCATTCAAACATAACGGCCCTCTACCCATTGGTGTGGGCCGTGGCTCTTCAATACAGCGCAAAGAAGCGTAGAGAATCACTCTTCAGAGGTAGCAAGACCCTTGGTTCGATCGACGGCATTCTCTGCCATTTCTGTGAACGCCTCGAGGTCATCATCAACAAGAGAATCTGCGAAACTCTTACCCTTCGAACGTCCACGTGCTACCTGCCAGATGATGCCAAACATGGTCACACCGATACAGACCAACTTCCAAACTGTGCCTCCTCCATCAGCGCCGACCACATAGACGAGAACCATGTAGAGTGAAACGATCGCCGTTGTCAAGATCATGATTGGGAAACCAGCCTTGAAGAACTCATTGAATGAGATGGGGTAGCCTGCCTCCTCAGACATTCCAGCAGTGACAACGTTTGCTGAAGCACCAATGAGCGTACCATTACCACCAAGGCAGGCGCCGAAAGCAAGAGCCCAAATCATAGGAGAGAGATCGATTGACAATTCGTGCGAAATTTGCATCACCACTGGAATCATGGTTGCGGTGTAGGGAATATTGTCAATGAACGCCGAAGCAATGGCTGAGACCCAGAGGATAATCAAAACTGCTGCTGCAAGTCGAACCACATCTCCCTCGGCGTCTGTGCCAAAGTATTCAATGCCCTTCGTGACGTAATCGCCGATCACCGAAATAACACCGAGATGTTGGAGTGCGTGGACAAGAACAAACAGACCTGCAAAGAACAACAGCGTTGTCCATTCGACGTGTTCCAATGGCTTTTCCAACTCATGTCGGTCTGTGGCCAAGAGCATAATGACGGCCCCAACCAGTGCAATCCATGAGACTGCAATTTCAGTGATGGGGTGGAGGAAGAAATTCAAAACGACCAGGAACAAAATGCTACCGCTAACTGTGAGCATTTGAGCATCCTTGATGCCGTATTTTGACTCGAGTTCTGCAATATCACGAACACGGCTGCCGGAGAATTCTTCTGCATAGAACCACTTGATGAACATGAAACTCGGAACGATGGTCATGAGAATACCCGGTGCCATCTCGATGATGAAATCGTTGAATGTTACACCGGCACCCACAAGGTCGGGGTAACCGGCCTTTTCAATCGCTGCTGCGGAAAGACCGGAACCAATCATGATGTTTGGTGGATCACCAATCATGGTTGCAGCGCCACCGATGTTCGAAAAGAGGACCTCTGATATGAGCAGTGGGACAGGTTTCAAGTCCAGCACTTTAGCAAGTTGTATCGTCACTGGAGTTAACAGCAACATTGTTGTGACATTATCCAAAAATGCAGACAGGACTGCGGTGACTGAACAAAGAATCACAACAAGGGTCCAGACTGAACCACCGCTGCGCTTGTAGGCCTGAACGGCAAACCATTCGAACAAACCTGTATGGGAAAGGATGCCAACCATGACCATCATTCCAAGAAGGAGACCAATCGTTTCCCAGTCGATGAGGGTTGTGACCGCACCAAGGCTGAAGGACACATCGGCGGTATCAGGAGTGTAATATGCAAGGGCCAAGATGGCCAAGAGGCCACCGATGGCAGCTGCGAGAGTCCTGTGTACCACTTCGGTGATGATCAGAGCATAGACACCAAGCAAAATACCAAGGCCAACAAGAACCGCTTCGGAATTTTCAATGTCTTGGAAACCCGCTGCAGATGATGAACCCCCAGCTGCAAGAGACTGGGATGTAAACATCATCGTTCCAGTAAATGCCAAAAGCCCCAACGCGATGTATTGGGAGGGGTGTCGTCGTCGTGGTCGTAGCAATCCAGCGGCGCTCATACCGAAATCCACCTTAGGGGGATTATTGAGTATTTCCTATGAGTGAATTGGTTAACGCCACAGTACGCCAACATTTCCTCGTGCCAAAACCAAAGTTGAGTTCGTCTCTTGGGCTAAGTGCGCCCAAACATCATCGATGTCTTTTCGTTCGAACAATCCTCGATTAATTTTGATCTTAACAAGTGTTCTCTTTGAGAGTTGTCCATCAATCTCTTCGATCAAATTTTCAGTGATGCCGGATTTACCAATACGGATGCTGGGTTGAAATTCCCTTGATTGAGCCTCACGACGGATTGAGGCAGGAATGTCTCGACTCATGGGGCTCAACTGGCCCTGCAAGCGATTGTTCAAGAACATGCTCCCGAGTTAAATGATGCACTCTTCAAGAAGAACGGTGTGATTTTGGACCACCACCAAACCTTCGAATGGAAGAACATTCGAGGCAAGTGATGATGCGCTGACCATGTTTGATTCGCACACGTGCGTTTTTACCGAATTGATACCTCACATGGCATTTACGACACACGAGGTGTCGTGCCTTTCTTGGGATGTGCAAACGATGTTTGCGAGACAATTTGACCAGATGGCGTGCTGATGTTGCCAACAAGCGATCATCGGTCGTTGAAGGGTGATTCAGAAGATCAATGAGACGCTCTTGGCCTTCTTGCGCCATGGCTCGCCGTTGTTGACCCTTTTTTCGTCGGGAACGTTGACGGTTAGCCACATAACCACCTCATTGAAGCGCTGAAAGGATGTCTGCAGTGATGTCATCAATCGCACGGTCGCCATTGATGCGGTGAAATATACCTGCTGATTCATACCAGTCTGCAAGAGGTGAGGTTTGGTCATGATACGCCCCTAAGCGAGACAATACCGTGTCTTCATTGTCATCTGCGCGGCGCTTTTCTACAAATCGATCACAGCCACAGCCATCTGGCCCCAGTGGATTGAAAATATCGTGGAAGACATTTCCACAGCCAGCGCAGGAGTACCGCCCACAAATCCGTTCCACAATGCGCTCATCAGGAACCTCAATAGCGATCACATGCGTTACTGCCGTGATGTCTGCAAGCGCTTCAGCTTGCGGAATGGTTCGCGGGAATCCATCGAACATGACTCCGTTTTTGGCATCTGGGTGGGTGATTCGTTCCTTGATGAGATCGATGATCACTTCGTCTGGAACCAACTGCCCAGCATCCATGTATGTCTTGGCAAGAATACCAGTTTCTGTTCCAGCCTTCACTGCAGCACGAAGCATATCACCCGTGGAAATTTGAGGAAGTCCCGTCTGTTGGGTGATTCGCTCTGCTTGAGTGCCTTTGCCCGCACCAGGGGGTCCAAAGAGAACAATACTGCTCATGTACCTTCCAAAGGGTAGTCGGTTTTAGACATGCGCCAAACTATTGTCCATTTTGTTGGAGCCATTGATGGCCATAGTGTTGCCATTGCTCCATCGTCCAACCCGCTGGCAGACCTGTAGCTGGCAAAGGTGGTCCCACGGCTGG
>DUIP01000160.1 GCA_013330285.1 Candidatus Poseidoniaceae archaeon | reverse complement strand
GTGCCGGTTATTCCTGGTGAGGAAATCGAACATGAAGATGAGAGCGATGCCCTTGCAGCAATCGAAGAAGCCTCCCATCGAGTGGGCTACCCGATGTTACTCAAGGCCTCCTCCGGTGGTGGCGGCAAAGGTATGAGGGCCGTTCATTCCCCAGATCAACTGATTGAATCTGCCAAAGGTGCTCGCCGTGAAGCCATTGCTGCTTTTGGCGATGGTCGTGTGTACGTCGAACGTCTTCTTACTGGGTCAAAGCACGTTGAAATCCAAGTCCTCGCCGACCGTCATGGACGAACCATTCACCTTGGAGAGCGAGAATGCAGCGTTCAACGCCGACACCAGAAGGTGTTCGAAGAGGCACCTTGCGCTACAATGACGCCTGAACTTCGCGAAGCCATGGGCCAAGCTGCGGTTGCTGCAGCGGAGGCCGTGGATTACGAAGGGGCAGGTACAGTGGAATTTTTACTCGCACCAACAGGTGAATTCTTCTTCTTGGAGATGAACACCAGGATTCAGGTTGAACATCCCGTCACAGAGTTGGTTACTGGTGTCGATTTGGTCCGAGAACAACTTCGAATCGCCGCAGGTGAAGCGATGAGTTGTGGTCCATTGATGATTCGTGGTCATGCCATCGAGGTTCGCTTGTATGCAGAAGATGCGTCGAATAATTTCCTACCCGCCATCGGCCCCTTGGCTGTGTTCCGACCTCCAGAAGGCCCAGGAGTGCGCCTTGATACAGGCGTTCGAGAAGGTGATGAAGTCACACCGAATTACGATCCAATGTTGGCCAAACTCATCGTTTGGGCGCCTTCAAGAGAAGAAGCGCTTCAACGAATGCGTAGGGCTTTGGACGAATTTGTGGTGCTTGGAACAACCACAAACATTCGTTTCTTACGCGAATTATGTGATGAATCTGAAGTGATCAATGGTACGACAGATACGACCACCATCGACCGCATATGGCCAGATGGCTGGCAACCTACTGTGCCTCGTTCGGTCGAAGATGCTGCATTAATGGCCGCAGCCGTTGGCGAAAGTTCGGGATTACATCGTGGCCAAACTGTTGGCAGTGGTGGAGGCGAAACTTCACCAAGTCCATTTGAAACCATCAACAGGAGGTTTCCGTGATGTATCATCAATTCCGCAGTCCTGACGGACCAATCGAGGTCACGGTGGCAAAGCAAGGTGATGCATGGTCTCTTGGCGGCCTATCTGCTACCATCATGGCAGATGGACGTCTTCGAATCTCCGATGCAAATGGGGCCACATCGTTCGCCCATGTTGCCAAGGTTGGCGATGTGTGGTGGGTTCATGCACAGGGCCACACCTTCAAACTCGAGCGCATCGAACCGGGTGCATCTGATGCCGACGATGGTGGTGGACTGACTGCGCCAATGCCTGGTAAAGTGCTTGAGGTGCTTGTCAGTGAAGGTCAATCAGTTTCTGCTGGTGCCACACTCATGGTTCTTGAAGCGATGAAGATGGAGCACAGAATTGTTGCAGCAAGCGATGGTACGGTGAGTGCAGTTCACTATGGAGTCGGCGATCAAGTCGAACAAGGCGTGGCTTTGCTCGCCTTGGATGAATCATGATTCTGTGGTTCGCCAGCGCCCAGATGGTATCTTGAGCGATGCATCAATTGCTTCACCATAGATGTAGGTCCACGCCCAAACATGCCGACCATCGACCTCAACCTTGACGATGGTACGCTTGAACAATGAGCCACTTGCAGCAAAACCATAGAATCCTTCAACTCGATCGAGTGACTGAAGGCCAAGAAATACATCATCAAGTTCGTAGATTTCTCCGTGAACTTTCCCGCTTTTGGATGGCAACATGCCAGGGTAATCGCCTAGATTGTACAGCGTGCCATTCACTTCAGCGAGTTGTGGTGGATTGGAGGCGTGTTGGGTCAAGGTTTGACTCCTGAATTCCCCTTGCATGAGTGTGCCATAAACAAACACATACCTCACGGGATATGAAGTGTCTGAATTTTCAATTGCCATTTTCAAATCTTCAATTGGAAGATTCCGTTTTTTTAGGCCGCTTTCAATGAGGCTTTCATAATGCGTCGTTGGGGCGACATATTCCTGTTTACGATTCGGCACCAACATGTAGGTCATCGCTTTTGATGACCGACCATCAGGGAGCAGGACTTCAACATCACATCGTTTGTAGAAGTGAGGGTGGCCTTCTTTTCGATCCATGTTGTCAAGGGCCTGATCACTGAGTGCAAACAGAACTCCAGGGACAGCATGGCCAGTACCTGCGGGTACCACATCAGCAGCACCTCCTTTCCGACGTTGCGATCGGTAGTGGAACTTCAATCGGTAGTCAGGAAGCCAGCAAGGCCCAATTTCTTCAACTCCGGATGGGTCAACGCCTTTCTCTTCACACCAGGCCAACCAATCGTTGTGATCAAGGTTCGAGCCGTAACCAAAGTAGAGCGTTCGCTCTTCTTCATTCATGTTTCTCAATTGATTCAACAATATATCAATCCAATGGATTAACCCCAAGTGCAAGGTTCGAGCACCTGTTGGCCTCCCATCAGCGGTTGCAATACTTCAGGAATGCGAACTCGACCATCCTCGAGTTGATTTTGCTCCATGATGGCGACAAGTGCCCTCGAGGTAGCGACAGCGGTTGAATTGAGCGTGTGCGCAATCGGCTGGCCCGAGTGTCCAGGTTGCCCGTATCGGATCTGAAGTCGGTTGGCTTGGTAGTCGGTGCAGTTCGAACACGAGACGATTTCTTTGTATTGATCTGCTCCTGGAATCCACGCCTCAAGATCGTACTTTCGTGCAGCGACCGTCCCCATGTCCCCGGTGCAGATGTTGACCACTTCGTAGTGCATGCCTAAGGCATCCCAAAGGTCAATGCAATTCTGTAGCAATTCTTCCTGTAAATCCCATGACTGTTCCGGGCTTGAAATGATAATCTGCTCAATCTTTGTGAATTGATGGACTCGCCAAATTCCAAGGTCTGATTGTCCATGGGATCCAACTTCACGTCGGAAGCACGGAGATACGCCAACGATACGAAGAGGTAAATCAGATTCAGGAATTGTTTCACCCATGAACATGGCAGTGAGGGGGTGTTCAGAGGTTGCGATCATGTAGTACTTGTCCGGCTCAATTCCATACATGACAGTCTCGAAGTCAGACAGGTCTGTGACGCCTTCATAGGCTTCTTTATTCATCATCACTGGAGGCTGAACGAAGGTATACCCACGCTCTCGAATGAAATCGACAGCATACTGTTGAAGTGCAAATTCAAGTCGTGCAAGGTCGCCTTTCAGGAAAAAGAAACGGCTCCCGACGATTTTAGCAGCTCGCTTGAGATCGACCCACTTGTTCATTTCAATGAGCTCATTGTGTGTTCGTGGTTCGAATTCAAATTCGGGTTTGCTTCCATGGACGCTGTGAACCGTGTTGCCTGATTCATCAGCACCCTTTGGAACGTCCTCATGGAGAATGTTGGGGATGCTCATTCGGATGCTGTCTCGTTGTGCGACTGCATCGTCGGTTTTCTTTTCTAGAGCCGTAATCTGGGAGCCTAAGTCCGCAACTTCTGCCAAAATTCGCTTTGCTGCATCCTCATCACCTGCTTTCTT
>DUIP01000153.1:2106-3335 GCA_013330285.1 Candidatus Poseidoniaceae archaeon | reverse complement strand
TACCGTTGTTGCGACGTGACGGAATGACCCTGCTACGGGGCTGGGCCATCATTGAACGAGAGAATCAAGAGGACAACAAAAACAACATCATCAAGGCAATTGTTTCGGACGACAGAACGATTGAATCGTTTACTTTTAATGAGGTCAAAGGGTTTTCAGCAAAGAAGAGTTTCATGTGTTTCGAAGCATGGATGGCGCAGGAAAGATAAGCGTTGAGTTCATCAATCATCACCACTTCGCTGGACTCATGCAGAACACAGTGACATGCGTTTGCGGCGTAAAAATCGACGTTGCTGGCGCAACTCCTCGCAAAGACGGAATCAAGGTCTGGTGCAGGGTGTGCGGCACAGTCAGCGTCCATCATCGAAAGTGAGACAGAGATTTAGCGGCCAATCGGTGAACGCCAGGGCCCTTCTTCATCCAACGCCAAGTCTTCTTCAGGCATACCCGATTTGAGAGGTGTGAAAGGACTTTTTTCCGGCTGGGCCGGCGTTGACGCAGCACGCTTTGAAAGATAAGCATCGGCCTTTTGCCGGATGAACACCTCTCCGAAGGCAACGATAAACAAACAAACTGAGAGAAGAATATGCCCCTCGAGTCGATACGATTCGAATGGTTGGATGTACAAAACCTGTTCAGCAATGATGCCTTCATCGACCACGGTTTCAACGGTGTAGGTGCCAGGCTCTAATGCACCACTCCAGTCGGGAGGGCCATCAGAAAGCATACCGCTCCATTGAGCAACAACAACATTTGAGGAATCGCGAACGGTCCATGACACATGACCGTCATCGACTGAAATACCTGTGAATTCGACATCAAACTCTGCCGGCATCGCCTTTGATTGCCCAAAGACGGAGTCCAATTCCACAGTTCGTGTTTCGATGGCGTGATCCTTGTCGTTGATTTCGTAAGGGGCTACGCCACCAGCCACACTCATCCAAAGACTGTTCAGAACCAACAAAGCGACTGGCCATAAGACCAGATTGACCACTTGTTTTCGTTCCATGTTATTTTTCAATCTGTAAACTTACTTTTGATAGTATGTATTTCTACGACAGTATTGCGCCATGCAATCCAAGCATCTCTAAAATGCGATACATCCAGCTCAATTTCTTCAATTTCTGTTCAGGGACCGTCGTTGCGGACCACCGCCCAACGGCGTTGAGCGAGAAGCCCACCAAGGCAATATTTTCTTTCTTTACACCCATGGCGAGAGCGAAGCAAAC
>DUIP01000153.1:0-1694 GCA_013330285.1 Candidatus Poseidoniaceae archaeon | reverse complement strand
GGCGGGGATTCGAATTTAGCCCACGTTGTGAGCGCCTTTTTGGCCCGCCCCGCGTTATCGCCATGCCCGTGGGCCACGATAGGCACACCTTCTTTTGCAGCCGATTCAAGATACTGCCCTCCATCGAAGTCGGACACGACACACACAAGCTGCTGAAAGGAGTCCAAGGCCCCAACCGACCCATCTGCAGCAATGATGACGCCATCCTCTTCGGTCAAAGCGAGCGCCTCTTCAGGCGTAGCTGCCGCCCCCAAGATGGTAACCAAACCAGCTTCGCGTAGCCGCCGCCCAACGCCTTCGAAGCAATCCATGCGCCCCTCCTCACTCCAGAAGGGAACAGAGGAAGCGAGGTCGTCCACAAGTTCGATCATATCGGATGCAGAACGAGAATCGTCCTCCATCATCCAGCCAAAGGCTCTTCGCACCTCACCTTGAACATCGATGAGGCGTTGTTCGATGGCCTCGTGCATGGTCTGCGGTCCTGTAGGGGTCACATCAAGTGTCCGTTGAAGTTCTTATGCGGTCGGCGCGCTTGGGTGTAGCATGCCCGTCCCAAGGTCCCTGCCGGAACTTGATGACGAGGTCACATTTGCTCGCTATCCATTCTTACCGCAGGCAAGCGATTGGATTCGTTCAATGGCGGTCGACCACGGAATTGATTTGGACGAACTGCTGGACGGTTCGTGGATGGAGAAAGCCCGTTCACGTGCCCGAATTCGACTGATCGACTCCATTCAATCCAAAGAAGGCGTCGAGGTTGTGGGTGGAGATTTGTTCACAGAGGAGGGCCGGATCATTGAGGCATTCTCGTTTTACTATGCCCGCCTCGTCGTTTGTGCTTCAGAAGATGAGCGCCTCATCGCTCGTTGGGCCCAAGCCGAGGCAGCGCGCGCTGAACAAATTCTGATCAAAGATAGCAAAAACATCGAACTGATCGCTCGCACTTACATCAGTCAACTGGAACGAAAAGAGGGGAAGGGTGGCAGACAAGCTGCGATGAGCATAGGGTCTGGTAAGGGCGACATGCGCGCATTACGACAATCTCAATCCGGCCCGGTTTGGAACATCGGCTTGAGTGATTTTATCGAAATTTGTCCAAAAATCACGGGGGCCCGTTGGCGGTTGCCAAACTGTGACGTGAACCAAGGTTGGGTCACATTGTTCGACGAGCCCACCTATGGTTCGTCCGCCAAGTTAGCCAGATTGTTGCGTGAGCGCATCAAGAACGGCGTCGAACAAGATGCCCTTGAGAAAATGGCAGAGGTGACAACCGACCTTGCCATCCGCCTCGCAGAACCGGTTGGCATGGTCCGCAACCTCATGTCCAATCAAGCGAGCGAAGCGATTGCACTGGTCGGTGCAGCAGAAGAAGACTGGCCACCTTGTATGCGAAAAGCCGCCGCCGATTTGGCAACGGGGGTGAATCTGAATCACTTTGGCCGCGTCTTCTTGGCCTCAATGTCGGCCGTCCTCGCCCTGCCAAAGGAAACCTGCGTCAACTTTTTCCGGGGTGCGCCCGACTTTAATGAAAGCACAACATCATACCAAGTCGACCACGTCTATCAACACGGATACACACCCTCTGGGTGTGGGAAACTGAAAGTCAATCACAACTGCCCTGTGCTTCCGGGCGATGATCGTTTGTGCGACCAACCCTGGCTCGACCACCCTCTAAAGTACATACGGGCGACTCA
>DUIP01000054.1:3295-3678 GCA_013330285.1 Candidatus Poseidoniaceae archaeon | reverse complement strand
AAAGGTGCAGGCATCGTAGCCCAATTCAACCTCCAAGGCAAGGTTGATTTTGAAACCGGATCTTTTTCGAAGGCACTCGGTGTCCAAGGAGGTATTCTTGCAGGCACCGAAATGACCCGAAACCACGCCCTCAACCACTCACGCTCATGGCTGCTCTCTGGGTCCCAGCCACCGGGTGTTGCAGCTGCTCAAAAGGCCGCCATTGAGGTGTTGATGGATGAACCACAACACCATGCTAAGTTGTGGGAAAATACGGATTACTTCCGTAAGGAATTACAATCACTCGGTTTCGATACCGGGGCATCTGTGACACCGATCATCCCTGTGATGTGTGGTGATTCGAGTGTTGCAAAAGCCATGACAAAAGCACTTGGCGAAGAAGG
>DUIP01000054.1:0-2901 GCA_013330285.1 Candidatus Poseidoniaceae archaeon | reverse complement strand
ACACAAATGTCTGCAGGATTATCTCGAGATGATCTCGATGAAGTCTTACGCCTGTTTGAAAAAGTTGGGCCAGGCTTAGGCCTGATTTGAGTCACTCCTCAGCATACTCTTCGACGACAGATCGTAATTCATCATCGTCACCGGCAAGGGTTGCCGCATCTTCATTTGGTTCGGAGTGCTTTGATTCAATACCAATGAACGGATCTCGTCCATCTTCAAGCATGCACAACAATCGCCATCGAGGAGCCCATGAAAGGTGAACGTACATTGGGCCGGGCAACAACAAGAGAAGCCATACAACCCACATTGGTAGATTGACCAAATCAGTCCTTGAGATGGTTAACAGAGCCATGCCGACAAACGGCATTGGGTAGAGCAAAAGCCTTGGAGGCGTCATTGGGAATCGCTTTGACCAGCGTATGAGAAGAAGGGATGAAAAACCCAAAAGAAGACATGCAACCATCAAAATCGATGTGTGAAACACCCAATTTGCAAGCCACGCATCTGTATCATCACCAGCAAATCTGTAGGGAAGAAGGAGGGCAATTGAGACAAGCAGCCCGTAAAAGGCACCAATGTTCGCTGGATGCGAAAGCCACAATGGTAGCATAGTGAATCTACGAGAGAGGGAAGTCCCAAGCAGGGTATCTTGCTCTTGCGGGCTCAAATGCTCGAGCTTTTGACCCCATCGCGTAGGTGTCGTCACATCTGTTGGTCTGAGCAAGTGGTTTTCAATGTGAAGGGTTGATTTTCGAATAAAACTCGTTATTCACCACGAAGTTTACTCATCAGACCATCGGGTTCAATTTCAATTTCCTTCTGATCTTCAAACCACGATCTGTCAAGCAGGCCAGTCTCATTGGCTTCACGTTCTCGAGCATCTTCGATGGTGTCTTCAGCACCGTTGACCGCATCTCTTAGCGCAATTGCTTGATTGATCAGGACAACCTGCTTTTTGACGCCCCGATGCGTCATTGGAAGGTCGTTAAAATGACCGATGAGCGTGTAATCCTCGTTGTCACGGACAAGGTTGGAACCTCCAATGAGTTCATCCTCTGCAAGTCGGACTCGTCCTTCACCAACATCAACCCAGCCGCCATCAGACAATCGAATCATCACTGTTGCACTTCCAATGGGGTCCTCATCCATGAATGGGTGATTCATATCGACGGCAAGAGGCACATGAAGCATGCTCGATCTCGAGTGCAATTGATAGATCAAAGCAGGAGCAGAGATTAAGCACACTGCAGCGAGGACAAACGAATCCATGGCGTTGAACACGAATGAAGCCAACAGCATGGCGACAAGGCCAATGCCCAGGGATGTAAGAAGAAAGCGAATCATGAACGAACGCGCAAGCTCAAGTTCATTGAAACGCCGCAATCCTGCAGGAAGGGTTGTCGTAGACTCCTGCATGACCTCACCTTCATGCCGTCAATCTTGAACTTCACGGCCGGTTCGGACCAAGACGTAGGATTGCGCATCCAAATCCCATGTGCCAGAATCATCTCCATATCGGTTCATTTGGTCAAGATGCCGAGCGATGTCGATGCCCCAGACGGACCCCCATTTGCCAAGTTTGGCGTTGACTTTTATGGTCAAATTGTCCACGCCGCGCTGCTTTTTTCGTTCATGATTAAGTAACAGAGCTGCGGTTTGAATCATGCCTTGAATGAACAGAATCTCATCTTCAGGTGCATGCCTTCTTTTGTGAGCGTTCCACAGGTCTTCCCAATCTTCATGAGCATGCCAATATCTCCCATGATCGAAATCTTCCAAACCCGCTTCCCATAGAGCCAATTCCTCACCATCGAGATGCGGAATCTCAGAAGTGTCGATTGCTTCGCCCATGTCGGCCCGAGAGCATCATGCTTCAAACCGCTATCGCAGAGGAAAATCATGCGGACCTTTCAAGAACAGTTCAGCAGGCTTACACCCCGTAGGGGTGTGAGCAATGGTCGAATTACCGCAGGGCGATGTCACGGAAGTACGCCGTGGTGACCGCGATGCGCTCCGCCTTCTCTCCGCTGATATGGCCAAGTTGTCAACCACTGGTTTCATTCGAACCGAGCGTAAACCAAAGGACAAAATGCCACGTGTAGGGCACATTCTCTTCATTGAAGGGCATCCGAGCCTTGCCATCCATGAAGGCGAAGCAATCGTATTTGGACTCGAAGCGTTGCTGGAAATCGAAGACGATGCCATACCCCTCGAAACACTGATCGCCATTCACGAACTTCCTGCCGCAGATGCGCAACGGATACGGCACCTTCACACCAACGCACACCTCAACCTCGAAGTGGCGGACACCTCGCAAGGGGGCGACGAACGTTGGTGGTCCAATGTCAAACTCAGACCAGGGAGTTGGCGCCGTGAAGAACGCTTGCCCGAACTTGAGGTGAGTGTTGAAGCACCAGAGGCAGTTCGCCAGAAAAGCAAGGCATACATGCAACGCTACGAAGGGCTCGAACGAATGATTCACCCAGGTGATGCCTTGGTATTGGATGCTCAAGACCCAACTTCGATGTTCCAACTAGCGGGCCATCTTGCAACTCATGGACGTCCTGTTTTGGTGATCTCACGTCATGATATTGATGCACTAAGCGTCGAACATAATCTGCCATCTGCATCATGCCATTGGCTAAGTAACAGCACGCATCCAAGGGCCCTCAAACCGACCATTGAGTCAGTACGACGGGCGGTTGATGCGTTCCTTTGGGAAAATATGAGAGCCGTTGTGTTGATTGAAGGCATAGAATATTTGGCTGGAATGAATGGAGATGGCGCTACGATTGATTTCATTCGCGACATCGTCGATGGTGTTCGAATGGATGATCACGTGGCCTTGTTCACGGTTGATTTGAATGCCTTTGATTTGGAGCCAAGGCACCGACTCACACG
>DUIP01000073.1 GCA_013330285.1 Candidatus Poseidoniaceae archaeon | reverse complement strand
CCTTGAGTCCAGTAACATTCCGAGAGGGAGCGTTCGGCACACAAACGAACGTCGATTTGGATTTTGACCTTGCCCATGTGAGCCGCAACGACGACGCCTGTCGATGTGTTTTCATACTCGAGCGCCCCGTTTGAATCCGCAACAATCTCGTCAATCCAACTGATGGCCATGATGTTACGCTGAAGATCGTCCTTGTCGAAATCGCCTTCAACTTTGATGAGACCAAAGGTGCTCGAAATGTTTCCAGCAGATGTGATGTGGGGTTTTCTTTGCTTTATCGCTCTCGCCATCGCTTGGATAGCGTTCGAGGCTACTTAAACAACAGATTATTGCGCCTTCGACCAGAATTCTTCAATTTCATCTGTGTCAACCATTGGCCCAATGTGACGATCGATGACGGTCCCATCTTTGCCAATGAGAATGAGTGTTGGTGTGTTGTTGATTTCAAAAGCTTCGGCAAGATTAACGCTCATTGAAAATGGAGCATCAACGTTGCTTTCTTCTTCGCTTTCGTTCACCTGTGTGTGCCAATCCTGTAACTTCTCTTGATCGCCATCATTTGCATCGGTTGAAACAACAATGTACATCTCATTGTCGAGGTGGTTGGTGACAGCATGCATCGTAGGACGGCATTGGTTGCACCAGGAGGCTGAAAAGTGAAGAATGTAATTCGTTCCAAGCAGAGATTCACTGCCATATTCTAGGCCATCATCAGCAATAACAGTGAACTGAGGCACGGTTTCTTTTGATTCGGCTTCTTCACCACCGATACAACCCGGTGAAATTGTAAGCACAGCAAGAATCAAAATGAGAAACAGCGCTTTCTTTTCCATATTCATCCGTCAACTCCATTGTTTTCAATACCTTCCCCTACAAATCTCATGTATGCCACGAAATGGTGGGTTTCATAACCAAATGGATGCAGCCGAAGGTATGAGCAACAAATTGGTTTGGTTTTGTATTGTCGTGTTGGTGGGGAGTCTTTTCTCATACCCTCAAAGCACGGCCCCCTCTGAACTTTCCTCCTCTGCTGTCCTGTTCAGTGACGATGATGGCAACCAAACAGATGATTGCCCTGAAGTGAATGGTACCTCGAGCATCGATCGAACTGGATGCCTTGATACAGATGGTGATGGATATTCAGATCCCGACTCGACATGGAATCTAAGCATGGGCGCTGATGCCTTTCCTCTCCGCGCTGATGCATGGAGTGATTTAGACGGAGATCAATTCGCCGATCAGCCCAACCTCGACATCACGGATGATTGTCCAAACCGATTTGGAAAAAGCCGCTCAGTGCTGTTTGGATGCTCCGATATGGACCTCGATTGGATTCCTGATGTGCTTGACACGGACATCGATGGTGATGGTATTTCCAACGAACTTGAAATCGCTTCCTCTGGAGCGTTGTTCCAATACGACCCAATGGACCCTAACTCCTATCCAATCGATTCGGATTATGATACAATCCCAGATGCTGTGGATGATGATGATGACAATGACTTCTGGCCGGACACCGTAGAGCTTGATCGTGGTTCTGACCCTCTAGATGCAGAAGACACACCTTTCAACAAATACTTCGGGATTTCAACCGGGTTCTTTTACTACGGAGGCTTAGAAACCGACAGCAAATATGATGCTGAGGCCCTTGAGTTGTCGTTGTCTGGACTGATGGAAGTCGTCACTGAAGAATTAGTGATTCCGTTTTTGTTGATTCCAATCTACTTCTATGTGTTTTTCTCACGCCGACAACGATTCGAAAGGCTACGAGCAGAGATTGCCGAAGCAGAAACGAGCAACGTGTTGATTGAGATTGAAGTCAGGGTGAACGAATTGATTGAAGGCCGGAAAATCAAAACCCTGCACGGACTAATTTTGAGAAACACCATTGAAGAGCAAGAGAATAAAATTCGTTCCTTGGCAACCCAAGAGGAAGAATAAATCACTCTTCTTGGAGGACCTTTTCAGGCGTGCCTGAAGAACCCCTGATCATCAAGAGGCCAAACAGAAGCACTGCAGAACTGCCTGTACCAATCGCCACGTAGAGAAGAAGGTCTTCGGGCGTCAGTGGTTCGTCTTCAGCTGCATTCTCGTCTGCAGGCGAGTCATCAGCGCCTTGCGTCACACCAAAGCTGCTGCCAACGGGTGGTGGCGTGGAGGCGTTGTGGCTGTCCATGTCCTTGAACAATCGAATGGTTGCGTTGACCACCGAGCCATCTGATCGAATATCCTGATAGCCGTAGTCGCCTTCTGTCCAATTCACATCAAAGACAACAAAGAACATGGTCGTGCAATTAGGATCGACCTTTGTGTTGTTTTCATCAGTTTCACAATACGCGTGAAGTTCTCCTGAATCCCAATCAAAGGTGCCATTGTACAATCCATCGCCGTCGTGGTCATAGACCAAACGATGCGTGAGGTTTGAGCCGTTGTCGGTGTTGTACCAGATGATGGAATCGTTATGGAAAATTTCTGGAGAACTTTGCGAAAAACCATTTTCCTTGACAAGAACGGTGAACGCACTGGCGGTGTGGGCGCTTGATTGCATTGGCGTCAACACCACTGCTGACAAGAGAACAAAAATCAGTGCTGGCAAAGCCATGCGTCGCATGTCTTGAAGGCTTAGGCCCCGATAGATAAAACATAGCGAGCCTGAAGGTTGCAAGGCGCTCCAACGGTCCATTTCAAATAGAACCCCTCAAGTCACCGCCCATGCGCCCTAGTGGACTGTTCAAAGATAAGGAAGCAGCGGACAAAGTCATGACCTATGC
>DUIP01000159.1:2823-6410 GCA_013330285.1 Candidatus Poseidoniaceae archaeon | reverse complement strand
GCCGGTGAAATGAAGCATGGACCTATTGCTTTGCTCGAAGAAGGAAGCCCGGTCATCTTTATCGCACCGAATGATCATGTCAAAACAAAGACAGTTTCAGCGATTCATGAATGCAGGGCTCGAGGTGCGAAAATCATCTTGATCCATGAAGAAGGCGATGATATTGCCCAAGAAGGCGATGTGTGCATTTCAGTGCCGAAGGTTCACGAACTGTTGTCTCCACTTCTCACGGTCGTGCCTTTGCAATTAATCGCCTACCACACGGCACTTGCCCTGGGTTGCGATGTTGATCGACCTCGAAACCTTGCGAAGTCGGTCACTGTTGAGTGAACAACTCACAGGATGGTAAACCGCTGTTCTTCTTCCTTCCAATTGAATGGTTTGTAACCCAAAGAGTGGCGGGTGTGTCGCATCTTGACAATACCGAGTTTTCTTTGTACGTCGTCACCAGATCGTTCCATGACCAAATGGACCACGCCATCAGAAAGGTAGTCCTCAACACCGTACTCTCCGAATTGTTTGTGGTCGTCCCCAGTCATTTCGCAGATGAAAAACGAAGTGAGGCCAAGCCGTCGAACGGCCTCAAACAGGCGGAAAATTTCATCACGTGGGTTTTCCATTTTAGTCAGGGTAAAGAACGCACCAAGCGAGTCAAACACAAGCAGTTCGAACCCAATGGCTTCTCGGTATGATGTGAGCTGCTTGATGAGTTGTCCCATCCAATCCACGCGGTCACTCATGCCTTGCTTGTCCAGTTCAACGCGAAGGTCAGAGAGGTCAATAATTGCAATTCGATTACGGACTCGAGCATCATCGACGTTCATGCCCATGTTGGCCATGTGAGAACGTAGAGAGTCCTTGCCCTGTTCAAGCGTCACATAAATTCCGCTTGTTTCCCCGTAAAGAACGGCATTGTAGAGCATTGAGAATGTCAAACTGGACTTCATTGCACCCGATGCGCCAGCAACGATACAGATGTGGCCTTGCGGGACACCGCCTTGCATATTTTCATCTAATCCTTCAATGTGAGTGGGGATTCTTTCAACATCGCTCATGCCGGCACCGTTTGCTGGAAGACGGGTCGATTCTTCAACCTCTCCCTTGTGAATTTTGGACAATGCCAAGATTTTCCATGTCAAATCGTAAATGTAATGTTCCTCTAGGACTGCTGAACAGCATGGTTTCGATATGGCTCGCATCTCAGTCGCCGCGTCGGACTGCGATGATCAAAGAATTGTTTCCAAACGCTCACTGCGAGGGTTTGCAAGGTGTCGATGAGACGCCCATGTCCTCGGGAACAGTTGCCGAAAAAGTCGAATCCATCTGTCAAGCAAAAGCAAATGCCATCCCTGATGATCATGGCTATGATGTGGTCCTTGTTTGTGATACGGTCCTTGCCGATCCAGATGAAGTCAATGCGTTGCTTGGAAAACCACGAGATTCTCTTCATGCTGCCACGATGCTTCACCGACTCTCCGGCCGCCGCCACCAAGTATGGTCCTCGGCCGGACTTTGCATTCACGGGCATTGGAGGTTTTTTACCGAATTTTCTGTGGTAGAAATTGAACAACTTCCCGATGAGGTGCTTGTGGATTTGGTCCTCAACAATTCATGGAAAGGTAAAGCAGGAGGTTACGACCTTGCAGGTGAAATGGGTAACTACGCTCAAATCATCGATGGTGGGGAGTCCACGGTTCTTGGCATTCCTCAAGAAGCGATGGACGTGCTTTCATCATTCCAATGATTTCTCTTGAATATATCGTCCGTAGAACATCGGGATTTTGTGCCACGCTTCGAGACTAAAGAGGGTAATTCGGACGAAGTTGAAAGCAAGGACCATGGTGCCACATAACGTCGCTGCAGCCCATATCCTTTGGTAGAAGAATGAATTTTCATTTCCGTTCCTCAAATCCCAGTAAAGCATTTGAATGGCCAAAAAGCAAACAATAAAACTCGTCAAAAATGGTAGATTAGCTTTTCTTTTGTGTATTGAGATGTGGAGGTGATCTTCGTGGAGGTACCATGCGTAGCCCCAGATGGAGAGCAGGCCGGAGGTGCCAAGAAACGAAGCATAGCCTGGTACAGCCGGGTTGAGTAAAGATGGATCAGAACTATAGGCATGAAAACCACAAAACGGTAGCATCCACAATGCAGCAAAAATCGGCCGACTATGGGCCATGCCTCCATTTTGGAAGGCCATTCGAGTGATGCGTAATGGGTTGCATAGCAAAAACCCCCAGATCAGTGCAAGTCCAAGGGCTGCCCTACGCACATCAACAATAAGTGTGTCATCGGTCGTTGCTTCTCGGCCCGCTAAGAACACAAAGAGAATGTGCAAGCCCATGAGTAACAACAACACTCCTATCCTAAGTCCAATTTGTTGAGGAGCAATGACTTCCCAATTCAGTCGCCTGTTAAAATGGCTGATGATGATCACAACCGTGAGCAATAAGAAAAACATGATCATGATTGACCGTCCTAACTCGAGCATTCCAGCGATGTCCCTGTACAACCAACACGCGAGAATTGTCGCCCCAAAAAATGGAAACGCAACGCCAGGGATCAATGAAGCAATGCCCACTTCATCTTCCTCTTTCCTTCGTTTGGATTCCTTGAACATTCTGCGGCCTGGGCCACCAAGCAACAAGATTGACAAGCATAGGAACGAAATACCGACTGTGGCAAACTCAAGTATTTTTTGTTCCGTATTCATGAATGTCGAAATCGCGAGAACGCCTTGCCCGGCAAGATTCGTAATCAAAAATTGGCGCATTGCATTTTCATGAAATGGAGTTGTACCGTGAATAAGTGGCAGAATATCGAATCCAATACCCGCAATTAGGCACATCAACCACCCCATGCACACCCACGTAATCGTGGTGTAGATATATGGCAAATCGCCATTTGAATATTGATCAAAATACAATGATTCTGTGAAGTAGTGATACAGGAGGACACAGACGAACATTCCCGTTGTGAATGCCGAAAGTACGTATAATCCAAGATAAGAGCCAGCGGCGCTGGTCCTTAAAGAGGAGAATTTACTCATTGTTACCCTCTTAATTCGGCAGAATATAAACTCGGTGCCGATATTAAGATCTCAACAGTGAAGTCAGACCTAATTCATGGCCTGTGACATCCACAACCACATTATTTCCTGGTAAAAGCAACAATTTGTCTTCTGCATCAAGGGCAAAGACACCGACCCCTACATCATCACTGAGTTGCTTGAGTTCTCGTCTGCAAACGTTTTGATGAGTGTCCATGTGAACGAGCGGGCGAAGATCAACAACAACGGTGTCCCCTTGTTGGATCCGCTTGGAAATGTCCCTTGTTGGTAAGCGGTTCATCGAATCTGGTGCTACATACCTCAATGCTCTGGTTGGAATGCTTGGCGGTGGTGGCCCGTGCGCACCCAAGTCATGGAATGGTTCGCCGTCTGCTGTCACGGGACCGCGCCAACCTATTGGCACTGGTTTTCGATCTGGCTGGACGCCCACTGGCTCAGGAACATCATTGGTCATGGTGACCACTGGCTCTTTTGGCAGCGTGAGGTTCTGCTGAACTGTTTCAGGCTCTCCTAGGGT
>DUIP01000159.1:0-2482 GCA_013330285.1 Candidatus Poseidoniaceae archaeon | reverse complement strand
TCTCCTAGGGTTGGTTTTGATGGTCGTTCTTGCTTTGCTGGCGGAACTGCTTCTGGGTCAGGGAGTCCGAAAAACTGCCAAAGACTCGCCATGTTTTCACCGTTCACAAATCAAAATCATCAAGCAATCCTGAGAGGTCTGAGTTTGCAGAGGCTGGTGTGGTATTGGTAGTTGTCGGTTGAGCAATGGCTTGTTGGCCTTGTTGTGCTGCTAAATATTGTGCGCCGTAGTGGTTCCATTGTTCCATGGTCCATCCTTCTGGAAGGCCAGTCGCAGGGAGAGGCGGTCCTTGTGCTACGGGTGCAGGAGCAGGAGCTGCCACGGGTTGTGCTACAGGCTCGGGTGTTGCTACAAGTGAAGCAAATGGGTCTTCTTTCGCAGCGATTGCTGGTTCAGGTGCGTATGATTGAGGCGGGGCATACATTTGCTCTTGTGTCATAGCAGGTTGTTGTGTATAGGCCGCTTGTGCATAGATGTCCTGTTGTGGCTCTGGCGCAGCGTAGTCTGGGGCTGCGGCGGCAGGGGCAGGTGGCTCACCATCAGGTATTGAAGAGAAGTTCGAAAACGAGTCCATTTCCGGTGCTCCCTTTCTTCGAGTCAATACGAGGAATAATCCAAGGATCACGACGATGACAGCCAAACCACCAATGATTGCTGTTGGCACAGTACCAATGGCTTCGCTTACGGTTTCGATGAAGCCTTCTGCGGGCTTTTCAGTCACTGTGAGTTGAATGGTGGCTGTCGAAAATTCGCCGTCATCATCAATCACCGTCAACGTCACCGTCCATTGACCGGCAGGAAGGTCTTCGATGGTGTACATTGGACCTGAGAAATCCACATCTCCAGTTTTGGTTCCATCAAGGTCCGAATCATAATGGTCGCTGTCCCATTGGTAGAGCAAGCTGATCTTGTCGCCTGCAGTTTCCCTTGAGGTGAGGCCAGAAAGTGTGATGTTCTCGCCCTCCATGAGCGAAATGACGCTTGTCGAATTGGTAATGGTTGCCGAAGGTGGAAGGTTTTGCACGCTGACGTTCACCGAGGTCAATGCTTGAGCGCCATCATCATCAGTGACTGTTGCAGTGATTTGGCGGATACCTCGAGTCGACCATCCCGTGGTGATCTCAATCCCTTGCATTTCACAATCATTGACACTGTTTCCATCGTTGTCGTTGTCTGCAGCAGCGTTCATGTCCCAACACACAACAAGACTGTCCATGTCGGAGGCCGTATCGGAAACGACAGCAGTAAAGGTCACATTTGCATCTTCTAGAATTGGAACATCTGAACCCAAGCCAGTGATGGTTGGGGGAACATTTCGAATCTGAACGGCTGCTGTTTGAATGACGGATTGCTCTCCATCATCATCGTAAGCAACCACAGATATGTTGTGCATGCCTGATTCAGTCCATGAGACTGTAGCGGTTGATGCAGGGCCACGGGTTGCTTCAGTCCAATTCAAATCACGGTCAGACGGTGACCATTCGATGGTGATGTCATCTCGGTCAGATAAGGTGTCATCTGCACTGATTCGTAGAAGAGCGACTTGGTCTTCATCTAAGTTCCAGACGCCACTTTCATCAGCTGAGAGGTTTGAACCTCCATACCATAATTCGGGGAAGGCAAGGGTTGGTGCTACATTCAACACATTGAGTGAGGACTGGACGGTTGTTGTGTCGCCATCATCATCAGTGGCTACGGCCGTGACCATCATTGGGCCCTCTGCCATTGGGGTGAAGGTGCATGTTGGTTGGGTCAACCCTTCCTCACAAGCCATGCCCGGCCATGAGATACTGACCTGCTGACCAGGCGGGGATACGGTGTCGATGTCACCGCTGTCGGTGGCGTCCACAGTGACCTTGTTTTCCACATCAATGCTCTCAACCATGGTCAGGTTGATGTATGGATTTCGATTGATCACCGTGACGTTGTAGTAGATCACATCAATGTCTAATTCTTCATCAGTGACCGTGAGTGTGACCAACCATTCACCATCATCAGACCAGTTCCAACGTGTCCAACAACCCGGTGCTTCGATCACATCGATCAGTCCCGGCCGGGATTCAATCTCAAATTTACAATCCACGTCGCCACCGTCTTCATCGAAGCTCTGCGTAGCATTGAGGGTAATATTCTCAAAGGTCAATTTGTTTTCATCAACCTCAAGGAATGCAGTCGGCGCGCGACCGATGAAGATGTTGATTTGGGCACCATTGTTACTGCGGTTTGCATCCTCAGTCACAAGTTCATCTGGGTCAACCGTGAAGGAGAGGGTTTGGTTGCCAATTGCTGTGTCCGCCGGTACGGTCCAATTGACTGTAATCCGTTCTTCACTGTATGAGGAAATCGCAGGAATGTTCTCACGGATACTTGTGCCATCAGGGGTGATGACTTCCATCTCCGTTGCCGGTGAGGTAAGAACGCCACGGTTTTGAGCAGGGATCGAGAAACTGATCATGTCGCCCGGAAGAGCGCCGTATCCTGT
>DUIP01000111.1 GCA_013330285.1 Candidatus Poseidoniaceae archaeon | reverse complement strand
ACGTTCGTATCGCCTTTCAAAAACCACAGTAATTCATGGACGATTGAGCGCAGGTGCAACTTCTTGGTCGTCACCATTGGGAAGCCTTTCGAGAGGTCAAATCGCATTTGGTGGCCGAACACGGAAAGCGTACCTGTGCCTGTTCGGTCACCTTTCTCTTCACCCTCATCAAGGATTCTTTGAATCAGTTCATGGTACTCTTGCATGGACTCACCACACCTTGGTTAGAACGGAAGCACTTGAGGGTTCGTGATGGGTTTGCTTCACAGTTGAATAAACAAATCATCATCCAAGCATTCTGGATTTTCGATGTATTGCCGCACATGACTCGGGTCATAATCGGCAAGCACCTCAGCAATCAGTGGGCGTATGACTTCGAACGGCCAATCACGGCATACATACCAACGTCGAGCCATCGCACCGATCAGGGAAATGGCGTTCATATGTCGGCCAGCAGCATACTCATGCTGCGATGCTTCGATTGCTTCATGGTCGGTATGATTGTAGTAGATGTCATCTGCAATGAACTCCCTTGGCAGTTCCTTCTGTGCAATTGATTTTTTCTTCAATGTCGTCGGCGTATGGCTCAACGGCCAATCCATATTTCCAAGCAACACGAGGCTAATCATTGAATCAGTTGACGGTGTCAGCACATCCGATTCTTTTATCAAAACACAGACTTCTTTCATCGCCATGCTGATTTTCAAGTGCGGATCACCACCGAGGATCCTCGCTTTCATCGATTCGAATATGTCCACAGAAATGCCTGGTGCCCCATCTCTTGAGACGAGAAAGGGTCGTTCTGAATGGTTTTCAATTCCCCAGTTTGGTGATTGGTTGACAATGTCAATCAGGAGACTTAAGCCCCGCAATTCCGCCTTAATTTGTTGTTCACAGGCACCGCTAAAGAGCATCAACTCCCCAAGCTGAGTTGCTATAGGTTTCACACACGCTACCAATTCGACAATAATTAAACAATCAAATCAAGGTGCTCCAAGTTGAAGCATGCTTTCCATCAATTGGTCGGTGAACTTGCGGTACAATTGTGCGAGTTGTGCTCGAATTTCGTGGTCTTCAAGTCCAGCAATTTCCTCTAAGGTTTCCTTTGTCATCGCCCCGCCGTGTTCATGTGCTAGCCACGTCAACCAGGTCACGCCTTCGCCAACATTCATCGTGATTCTACGATGCAGACGAGGCCACTTGTGCCGTTGTGGCTCCATGACGTCGCGTGTGCCCAACAGGGCAATCGGTACAACGACGGCGTGTGGATAGGATGCGGCAAGTCGTGCTGCACCGGTTTTGCCAGGAAGTAAGAACGGTGCTTCAGTTCGCTTTGAGCGCGTCCCCTCTGGAAAGATGCCTAAGGCAGCATCTGCATCGAGAACATCGGCAGCGTTGGACAAGGCTTGCTCGCCTCCCTCGTCCCGTTTTGTTTCAATCTGTCCTGTCGCCCGCATAAGGGTGCGAAGTGCTGCGTTACGGAAGTGTCCGTCTTTTGCTAAGTAGCGAACTGGACGGCGGGCAGAGGCGATGACCATAATCGGATCCACATGTGACAAATGATTCGCGGCCAAAATCACAGCCCCCTTTCTTGGAATACGTTCTATGCCGCTGATTTTGGTATTGACAAGCGGGCGAAGCAGTGGTGATACAACCCATCGCAATAGGCTGTAACTTGGTGTCCTCGGCATCTTTACACCGGTGGTTGGGATACGCCAATGTTGCTCCATCGACATCCAAGCAGAAGCAAGGCCGTCATGGGTGTCCATGATGCTTCGGCCGAATGATGGGATTTATGGCTTCCCGCATTGATGTGCCTCCATATGCCGATTCTTCGATGCCAAATGAGTGCGAACCCGGTGCGAAGAATCAAAACATTCGGGCTTGAGCCCAAACCATGAACGGGGCCCACACATCACCGGTTCATCGAACATTGACGTTGAGTGTCTTGGCGTGTTTGGTTTGTGTGGCTTGGAGTCCTGTTGCTCTTGCAGATACAGCATGGAAAGAAGATGGCTGGCTCACAACGACCCTCGCCCAAGATCGTTTGGACCTTGGCGATGAGTTTGGCTGCCACAGCATTCCAGGTTTGTCCTGGCAAGCAGACCCGGGCGCTGTAGCTCTTGAATGCCGTACCTACATCGAAGAGCGAGTGCGAGCCAGCAGCTGGGACAGCCGACCCATTTCCACCTACACGCCGGATGGCTTGACGATGGCACAACACACAACAGTTGCGGGCCAAGGTTTTGTTGTCCACGGCGACCAGACGGGGTTGAGCACCACCGCCTGGCATAACGCCACAGATGAGCCAATCGACAAATGGGATTGGTACAACCTTGGGCGCCGAGGTGGTTCCTTGGAACAAATCATCGGCTCTGTGGAAGAAGTCCAAACAGCGGTTGAACAGGGCGGCTTGGTCAATCTGTATTGGATTGGTCGAGTCAATGATGCCACGATTCGCCATGACCGTGACATCACTGCCTACCTTTCGCAAGTCGAAGATGTATGGTTCACCACGTGGGGCGAAGCATGGTCGTATTGGACGGTAAACAAGTGTCATGAATTCAGCCACTCGGTTCGAACTGAAGCAAACCAATCCATTCTGACGTTCGAATCTCTTGTCACCCAAGAGTGCACCTCCATGAACCCTGAAGCATGGAATGTACCCGTTACCTGGACGCTCGACTTCAACGGTACGGATGTGGTTTCAGTTCAAGGTGAATCAGGAGCGCTGGCTAACATCACTGGGGTTCGCAAGAGCACTGAAGGCTATGTTCAACACCCAGGGGAATACCTCCATCTCTCTGTTCTGAACGGTCACGCTGTGGAAATCACCTACAACGGTACAGCAGACTATGACGTCATTGGTCGCACTTCATTCTTCAACAATCATTCAACTGCAGTGACCATTGCTGCGCATGAAACCTATGACTTGTTCAAATGGTCGAAGCGCTTTGTTGATGATGATCATCTCGTGTTCACATGGTTGGTCGAGCCAAGAGAAGGACTCGGCGACTCACTTTGGTTGCAGTATGTGGCTGTTGGCGTTGCTCTGAGCACCATTGTCGGCATGCTGGTTGTGCTCAAGCGTGAAGGATTGGGGCCGCTGGCAAAACGAGAGGACCGCACACCGCAAGCGTCGTCAAAACCAACCGAGGAGCCCTGAAGGGGGCGAAGCCTTGATGCAAGGAAGGCGTGAGGCGCACTCATACGAGGTGGCTCTATGGCTCAAGATGATGTTGTGATTGACCCTTGGGGAAGCGCTCAATCCACGGATTATGATCGCATCATCGAGCAATTTGGTCTTTCCTCAATGGACAACATCACCATGGAACATCCTTCTCGCTTGCATCGACGAGGCATTGTCTTTGCACATCGTGATCTCGATCAAGTGCTTGATGCCCAGCGCAAAGGCGATCCATTTGGTGTGCTTACGGGATTAATGCCCAGCGGACAAATGCATCTTGGTCACTCGATGGTGATCGACCAAGTCAAATGGTTTCAGCAACAAGGGGGGGACGTGACGATTGCTGTGGCTGACCTTGAAAGCCAAGCAACCCGTGGCGTTTCGTTGGAAAAAGGACGCGCTATTGCCCTTGAGGAATACATCGCAAACTACGCCGCTCTTGGCCTTGATGTCGAGCGAACAAATGTCTACTTCCAATCCTCGAGACCCGTTGTACAACGGCTCGGTTTCCAACTTGGCAAGCGAACCAATCTGAACGAATTTGAATCAATTTACGGTTTTGGTGGAGATACAAACCTCGCCCATGTTCAAGCGCCAATGGTCCAAGTAGGTGACATCTTACACCCTCAAACCGAAGACTATGGCGGTCTTCGTCCTATCGTGGTCCCAGTCGGTGTCGACCAAGATCCACATCTTCGCTTAACCCGTGGATTGGCAGCAAAGACAAACTGGTTCAACGTCAATGATGGAAAGCATTCAGGTGTGAGCATCACCTTGTCGGTTCACGATGAGAATGCAGCAGTTCTCGGGCAAATGCCAAATGGGCGCATCGACAAACAAAAGCTCAACGATGTGTTTGCAGGCATCGTCAATTGCCTCACTGAACTTGGTTATTCTGACATCGCCTCCAATCCAAAACAAGGCACCGTTAACGTACCTAGCGCCACCAAGCGAGACAAGACCATGATTCGAATGAAGCTCTTAGCTTACGAACGAAGTTTGGGTGGTATGGGCCTTCTCGCACCTTCTTCAACATACCATCATTTCGCTGTGGGTATGACTGGTGAAAAGATGAGCAGCAGCAAACCAAAGACGACGCTCTTCTTGCGCGATGATCTTGCCACAGTCGAGAAGAAAATCAAACGAGCCTTCTCAGGAGGTCAATCCACCATTGAAGAACATCGAAGGCTTGGTGGCAACCCAGACATCGATGTTGCCTACCAGTACATGATGTACTTCTTCGAGGAAGACGATGCCTACCTTGCTGAAATTAACGCAGAATACCGTTCTGGTAAACTTCTTGCTGGTGAAATGAAGCAACTGTGCATTGATCGGGCCGTGGATTGGTTGGGTCAACTCCATGAGATGCGAGATCAAACAGCGCATTTGGTTGAGGAGTTCTTGGCCAACGACGCTCGTTGACTAGGCTTCATCATCCGAAGAAAAGACCGCAGGGTCGGGTCCAACAGGTAAAGCCAACAGTTCCTCCTCATCCAATTCACGGTGAAGTGCATCTTCATGGATGATCATCGAATGACCATGAGGGTCAAGCAACTCGAGGGTGAGTGATGTTTCGTTGTCCTCTCCAACCGTAGTGATTTGCTCAAGCATGTTCATCAAGGTCATCACAGATGTCATCGCTTCCTCAAGCGTTGCTTCATCGGCAGGTGCAGTTTCGTTGATCCGTTCAACTTCAGATCGCAGATCACGAAGCACCATTTGAATGATGTCAATAAATCGATTGAGTACGCCTTCAACATTGCTCACATACCCCGTTGCGTTGCTTCCCGGCGCCACTTCAAGATCGAGTTCAGGCACCTTCACAGTGCACGAAGAAGAACGAATGACCCGTGCCGAGAGCGTCTCGGGTGAATTGACCACAAGGCTCCAACCACCGGGTTTTTTCCCTTCTGCAGGAATGAAATCAGTTTGCCGCCAACCGCACGAATGGCAAAGGACGGTGACTTGTGTGTGTTCGCCAAAGTAAGGAATTTCGTCCACATGTGCAATCATGTAGACCTCACCTTCGACATGGCAAATGGGGCAAGGGATGTTGACAGGTTGTTCTTCCATCACAATGCACCCTCGCTGAAGTTTCCGGGGTCCACAGCGAAGGCTTCCATGTCCACGCCGTTGACACCGCGGCATCCGGGTGGGAGGAGGAGCAATCGCGTGTGTGTCATCTTGAGGATTTCACCACCCAAATCATTGCCTATGAACTGATTCAATTGTTCGATGGCAGCATTGAATTCAACCGTTCGTTTCATCAATCGATTCATCTCTACAATGACGGCGTGACCATCGGCCACCCAATTCAGCAATGTTCCACACCCAGTGAGGTCCTTGAGGACAGCTCGATGGAGCACAAGGCCACCACCTTCGATCGGAATTGGTGGGTATGGGTAGCGCTTGCCGAGATCCAGAAACTGTGTTGTTGATGGTACAGGGCTTGCCGATGGTTGTTTGTGCATGCTTGGCATCTCAAAACTCCTCAGTGGCTCATCGACTTCGACGCCTGCTTGCGCCGCCTGGTCTTCTTGTCGAAGCATTTCGTCTGCTTTGGTTAACACGTCGAGGTCTGGCATCGAGGGGACCGTCGGTTCCGTGGGTGAATCGGCCGGTTCAGACGGCTGGGTAAAGGCGTCGAGTGAGGATTGAGCCTCATCGCGTTTGCCCTTCTTGCGCCGGCGCATAGCAGGCCAGTAGAGGCGGCACCTCAAGAAGACTCCCATGATTTGGCATCCATGACTACGGTTTGCATCCATCGCTTCGCCATCCGCAGTCTTCGGCGGGTTGATAAGGGGCGGTCATTAACACATGGTTGCGCCTCAACCTTCAAGAGGTGTCGGCTTAGAGAGTGGATTGATGATGATGGAGAACCAACCAAACGTACTGAAAACAGGAACAAGCACAATCGGCATCACCTTCGACGGTGGAGTTGTGGTTGGAGCAGACCACCGCGCCACGATGGGTCACTTCATCGCCAACAAAAGCGTTCAGAAATTGTTCAAGATTGGTGACAATCTTGCGCTCACCACTGCAGGTCTCGTCGGTCACGCACAATCGCTGTCCCGAACACTTGCTGCAGAGGTTTCCCTTTTCCAACTTCGCCGTCAACAACCTATGACGGTCAAGGGCGCAGCCACCCTCACTGCCAACATCCTCTCGGGTCGACCTCACTGGGTTCAACTCCTGATTGTTGGTGTTGATGATGAAGGCGGTCACGTCTACTCCATCGACTCTGCTGGTGGCTCCATCCCAGACTCGTACTGTGCGACTGGATCTGGTTCACCTTACATGTACGGTGTCCTCGAAGACGGCTTCAGCGAAGGCATGTCTCGAACCGATGCATTGAAACTTGCCGCCCGCGCCCTCCACGCGTCGGGGCAGCGTGATGCGGCCTCCGGCAACGGCATGGATTTGGCTGTCATTACAGCAAAAGACGGTTATGTCGCCATTGAACAAGGCGAAATTGACAAGCTCCTGGCTTGAGATTTCCCCCCTCACCTTCCCGCAGCTCAACGCTGCATCCCCGCTCGGGGTCGGTGCACGATGTTTTGTGCGAGCACGGGAAAACGGTGAACACTATGCGCCTTACGTTTAAAGAATTGAAAGACCAGATTGCAAAAGTCGTCCCTCGAGACATCCCCTACTCAGTGGAACTTGAGGCAGGAAACATTGCGATTGTGACGCCTGTCCCCGCCAAGTTCGGCGGTGGCGATGGCTTGATTGGAAAAATTGCCAAGCGCGTCAAGCGAAAGATCGTCCTTCGCCCTGACGAATCGATCATGAAGAGCGAGGAGGAAGCAAAGAAACTCGTTCACGAAATCGTTCCTGAGGAAGCTGAAATCACAAACTTGTACTTTGATTCATGCTACCGTGAAATCATCATCCAATGCATGAACCCAGGCGAAGCCGTTGGCCGCCGTGGGGCCAACCTCAACGCCATCCGCGACCAAACCGGTTGGTTGGTCAAGGTTGAACGCACCTCTCCAATTATTTCCAAAACGGTCCATGACATTCGTGGATACCGTCAAGCCAATGCAACAGAGCGAAGAAAACTGCTGAAGGACTTCGGGTTGAACATCCACCGGCCGCAACGTCCGGGAGCGGCTTGGGCTCGAGTCACAGCACTCGGCTCCTACCGTGAAGTGGGTCGTGCTTGTCACTTTGTGACCACCAATGAATCCCGTGTCATGATCGACGTCGGAGTTAACATTGCTTCGGATACAGATCCAATGCCGTACTTCACAGCGCCTGAGGCCCTACCACTCGAGAAATTGGATGCTGTTGTGTTGACCCACTCCCACCTTGACCACGCAGGCATGCTCCCTGTGCTGTTCAAGTATGGCTACCGTGGTCCAGTGTACTGCACCCCTCCTACTCGGGATTTGATGCTCCTGCTCCAGACCGATTACCTGAAGGTTGGTGGCTCAGAAGGAAAGCGAGCCCCATACGATATGGAAGACATCCGTACCTGCATGAAGCACGTGGTCGATGTGAACTGGGGCGAAACAACCGATATCGCACCCGACATCAAACTGACGTTTTCCAACGCTGGTCACATCCTCGGTTCTTCTGCTGTTCACCTTCACATCGGTGATGGTAAGCACAACATCGTCTTCAGCGGCGACCAAAAGTACGAGAAATCGTGGCTATTCGATGCCGCCAACACTCGCTTCCCTCGTGTCGAGACGCTCGTTATTGAATCGACATACGGAGCCTCTGGCGACTACCAACCCTCTCGCCAAGAAGCCAACCAAGAACTCCAAGACATTGTTTCAAGGACCATTGCTCGCGGTGGAAAACTCATCTGTCCAGTGTTTGCTGTTGGACGCAGTCAAGAAGTCATGATCGCTATCGATGAACTGTTCCGCTCAGGTCAAGTCAAACCAGTGCCGGTTTGGTTGGATGGTATGATTCAGGAAGCGACCGCTATTCACGCCTCACACCCCGATTACCTGACCAGCAGCTTGCGGAAGTCCCTGCTCAAGGACGATGGAGAAAACCCGTTCACCAGTGAATGGTTCCGCCCTGTGAAAGGTCGGGAACTGCGAGAGAGCATCATCATGGACAACTCTCCTTGCATCGTTTTAGCAACCTCCGGTATGCTCAACGGTGGACCAGTCATGGAGTACTTCCGACACTGGGCGCATGAAGATCGCAATTCCTTGTGCTTCGTAGGCTACCAAGCCGAAGGAACCCTTGGACGCCGTCTTCAGAAAGGATTCGGAGAAGTTCCAATGGTCATTAACGGAAAGACAGAGATTGTCAAGATCGGTTGCGAAATGGTCACTATTGACGGATTCTCTGGCCATTCTGACCGCCGTCAGTTGTTGGATTTCGTCGACCAGTTGTCGCCCAAGCCAAAGAACATCATCTGCCACCACGGCGATTATCACAAGTGCAACGAACTTGGCCACACGCTCAGAGAGCGATACAAGTGCAGGACATACGCTCCAAAGAACTTGGAAACAGTTCGGCTTCTGTGATCACATCAGTGGCACATCAAACCCGGCATCCAGCGGGTCAGGGATGTCTTCAGGGGTTTCTGAGGCATCACTCATGCTTTCAATGCCTCTTCCTATAGATTTGTTCACCTTGATTGCTGTCGAGCCTGATTCGGCTTTCTGTTGTGTTCCATCGAACAGAAACCACACAAAGACGACGAGCACCAATGTGATGGCCAAAACAACGAGCGTAAGGCTTGTTGCCCCCTGCGCCACATTGAGGATGGCGGCAGTAAGAACAACGCCTATGGCGGACATCGCCAACAGCGCCCTAGAATTCATCGCCATGAGCAGGGCAGAACCACGGTGTTCATGAACCCGTTGCGTCTGTCTTGACACCATGTATGCGAATGATGGTGCCCGCTCAAGTTCGGTCGCTTGCCCCGGATGGCTGATGACGGCAGTAGCTCCGTGGGGCGAAAATGCAGAAGATGCCTACGATCAAGGCCTTGTAGAACTTGGTTTGGGCGATGCTCGCCTCATTGAAATGAAAGGTGCGATGTTACCGCTCGGGTTTGGTGCCACTGCTCCCCAGCCCTTGCCCATGGGATCGCTGGTTGAATGCCATCTGGCCACTGCCTATGCATGGAATGGTTCCACCGCATGCGCTGGTGTTGCATGGGCTGCTTGTGAGACGCCAGAAGGCGATCAATGTGCCATTGTGGCAACGATCTCCACTGAACTTGATTACGAAGAAACCTCACTCCTTTTGCGAAGAAACCTCCAACGCCGTCTTGCAAGCAGGGATTTGGAAGTCAAATCTTTTGATGTAGCCGTCGACGAAGTGACTGCTGCAAACGATCATCACGGTGTAGCCATGGCGGCCCTCATTCTACCAAACTCTCTCTCCCTCGGTGCGGGCACTGGCACCGGTAAGGTACGAGGTTTGACCCGTAAGGCCGCAGACCCACCACAAAAGCGAGTCGATGTCAAAGCCCCTGCAGC
>DUIP01000042.1 GCA_013330285.1 Candidatus Poseidoniaceae archaeon | reverse complement strand
CCATAAGGGAGGCCATGATGTCCATAGATGGCGAGATGTTGTGTGTCGGTTGAGACAAACGCTTTTTCAATCAGCCCTACCTGATTCTCTTGATAACTAAGGTCTGTAGAATCATGGGCCATAAAGGTCGATTCAACCACGTTAAAAGTTGAAGCATCCAAACTACGTATGACTGGAGACGTCCCTTGTTCTATAAAATGAATATAGGCTCCGTTTGAAGACCAACTCATCGAAGAGCCACCCTCAAAAATGGCATTTTGTAATGCACCACCAGCAAATGACATGGTGTTTAATTGCCCTCCAACGGTCAATGAAGCAACCCTTGTATCAGTTGGGTCAAAAGAACACGAAGCGACTTCAGAATTCATTTCCCACTGCTTATTTGTGGATGAACCGTCTGCATTCCACATGACAATTCGACCTGAGTTGTCCCCTGTGAGGATATGGCCGCCATTTGAGGTAAAGTCGATGCATGAAACGTCGGTATTGTGCCCACCGGTCAGACTTCTCTCGATTTCCATATCTGAAATCCTCAGAAGATCAACACCATTGTTTGGATTTGGCACGGCAAGAAGGTTGTCGTCTGGAGACCAAGCTATGCTTTTGGGAAAGGCATTAGCCGTCGATTGTTTTTCAGTAAGAGACATTGTATGAAGATCGTAAATTTGAATTGTATCTGAATCAATTTGAGAGCCGCTCAAGGCAATGGCAAGGAATTGCCCCTGATGAGAAAATTCGAGCGTCTCGACCGTTCGATCGACATCGATTGTTGCAACGACCGATTGGTTTTCTAGATCCATTATGATCACATGGTCTTGATAGCCACTTGCAAGATACACTGAATCACCGTCAATGGCAACAGCATGAGAACCGTCGACTTCGTAAGTGGAAGTCACACCTATGAACGAAATTTCGGAGGAACCAGCGTGCGCTACGGGTAAAACAAGCAAAAAGGCCAATGCCAGTGCCGTCCCGATTGCGACCTTCATGTTGACCCCGCGTGGTTCATGATGGGCGCAACTAGGCTGAAAAACAATCGGTCATCGACAAAGACTCACGATGTGTGGCGAGCCGAGGTAATCAAAGCGGTTGGTTCATCAAGGTCCCTTCGGTGGAAAGGTCATGGTGACACAATTACCACTGGACGAAAACGGCAACAAAATTGTACGAATTGGTCATTCACCAGACCCTGATGATGCGTTCATGTTTCACGCCATGACCACCGGCGCATTCGCTACACCAGGGTATAATTTTGTTCATGAATTACAAGATATTGAGACGCTTAACCACAGAGCTATGAATTGTGACCTCGAAGTTTCTGCAGTCTCGATTCACGCATTCCCTGAAATTTCAAGCGATTATGCCTTGATGAATTGTGGGGCATCGATGGGTGAAGGATACGGGCCTATGGTCGTCTCTATGCAAGGGGCAACTGAAGAGCAGGTCCGCAGCAATGTCATTGCTGTACCCGGTCTCAAAACAAGCGCCTATATGGGGCTACGATTGGCATGGGGCGATTGTGAAGTTGCCGTCGTACCGTTCGATGAAATTATTCCAAGAGTTCTCGATGGAACCTACTTGAGCGGCCTCATCATTCACGAAGGACAACTCACCTATGTTGACCACGATCTCCATGTTCACATCGATTTAGGCATTTGGTGGAATGAACGCACAGGTGGATGGCCAATGCCCCTTGGCGGCAATGTCGTCCGCCGCGATCTTGGTCAACAAGCCATGGAAGACATCACCAAATACACCAAGATGAGCATTGAATATGCCCTCAAGTCTCCAGATGAAGCCCTGGAATTTGCAAAAAAATGGGGCAGAGGTATCGATGACGAAACCAACAAGGAATTTGTAAGCATGTACGTGAATGATCGTACCATTGATTACAAGAAGGAAGGACGCGCATCAATTCGTCGATTCATTCGTGAAGGTCAAGAGATTGGCTTGATCAGAACAGACTTCAATGCCGATGAAATGTCCTTCATTGGATCTGATGAGTGAAGACGGTGAAATCATGACTGCACGAGCACCAGGGGTGAGTCAATATGGGTCAGTTGACCCAGCACCTCCTCAGCCAGATGGCACATTCCTCGAGTGGCAAACAACCCTTATGGATGAAGCAGCGCCAATGTTTCAACGAATGAGAACTGTTTTCTCATTCCGCAATCATGGGAGTGACCAAGCGTGCCTTGCCCTCTGTGCGGCTTTTGTCACTTCAAGCGCATTATTACGACACGAACTGGCATATGTCCTCGGACAAATGCAAAACCCCGTAGCATTGCCTACCTTGATCGAACGCCTAGCAGATGAACATGAGCACATCATGGTGCGCCACGAGGCGGCAGAGGCCATGGGGGCCATCGGTGATCCTTCTGCAAAACCCATCCTCGAGGCTCACCTCAATGACCCTCACCCAGAGGTTTCAGAATCATGTGAAGTCGCATTGGATTTGTTAGAATGGTGCGAATCTCCCCAATGGGAAAAAACCACATGGTAATACGAACGAGGCTCAAGTTCAAAGACTCAACCACCATCACAGGAATTACGGGGAGCACAATGCCACACGATCACATCACCCTAGCCCAAGCACCAAACGGTGAAATTGGCCCTCGATGCAAAGTCTGTGGCATGAGGCTCACATTCGGAAATGCGATGGCCGTCGGTAAACACTTCATGTGTTGGGAACACTATGTTGAAGCCACTGGAGCAGATACGGCAACCTCGATTGGAGAAGCAGAAGAGCGCTTCTGGATGACCAATGAATGACCATCCAAGGCATTCAATAACCCTCGGCCCTCATTCAGAACGGGGACGTACTCATGGCAGCAGGCTGGGCTCGATTTGCACACCGGTTTGGTGCGTATTACAGAAGTTCAGAGTTTTGGTCCCC
>DUIP01000003.1 GCA_013330285.1 Candidatus Poseidoniaceae archaeon | reverse complement strand
TGGGAAACACCGATGAGAACAACTGAAAGTGAATAGTTGGATGTCGGCAATGGGAGTTCACTGCGGTCACCCATATCCATCACTCCTCCTCGAACTCTTGTGTCAAGTCAAAACTTGCAATCCAACGCGGGTCACATGCTTGGTACAAAAAAAACAGAAAACCGGATTCATTTTCTCGGTCTTGCATCACAATTGATCGTTTGCGAACAGCGTGTTTGTTTCGCAAATGAAGAATCAAAGCCTCAAGGGTGGCCTTTGATTCATGATGAACCGATACCGGTGTGCGGTCCCAGTTGACGCGCAAAGCCACGTCGAAGCACCTGCTCAGTCGACTCGGCGTTGTCGGTATCGCGTGACATATCCAGCGATCCAATTGCGGAGTTTCTTGGACTCAACATCCGTGAGTTGTTGGACCATCTGTTTGTTGTGGTCAAAGTCATCAGTGAATTTCTCACCGTGGTCTTCAACAAGGTGAATGGCTCTAATTTTGATAAAACTTGGTCGAATATTTCCCATAATTGATCACTCCGTAGATAGTTTGACTTCGATTGGAATATCAGGTTCATCGTGACGTGTCACGTGGAGCCTGATTTTACGAGGTGGGTTTTCAATACCACGAGCCCAGATGTGTTCGTTCACCGACGGATCAATCCACACTTCTTCGTCTTCTCGAACACTGAGGTGTTGGATGACATGTTCACGGATAATTTGCATTGCACGTGGTGCACGCTTGTATCGGGTAATGGCCCAAGCCTTACGGAGAGGGACGATGAGTTCAGATTCATTAGGACGTACCATACTTCTTCACCTCAGCGTTGGAGCTTACTACGGCGCCAGTGGTGTCGCTTTGGGTGCGACACAGTGTTTCGGTCGGTCTTGAGCATGACCCAAACTGGGACACGCCGATTCTGCTTGCCTGCCTTCATGAGGCGGATTTTTTTTGCTGCTGGTTTATTTCTTGACATATTCGAGCACCCTTTCAGATTCTTCGGATGGACGCACTACGGCGGCTCTTGGATTGGGACAAGAGCAACTGCTTGAGTTGCTCATCGGACATCGGTGGCGTAAACTTGCCCTCGTTGTGGAGTTGGACTATGGTTTGCTTGATTGATGAAGCACGGGTTGGTGTAGCCATGGCTACGGTTGCAAGGCGTGATCGAGCGTCGTTCGAAAGGAGCGAACGCATTGCTGTGTCAAGTTGTGCGGCCGCCAATTGTGCTTGCTGGGCCTGAACTTCTGCTTCAGCCTGTTGTGTGGCTTGAGCTTCGAGTTGCTGTTGAAGGGCAGCACGTCGCTGTTCCCTGAGTATGGCCAATTCTTCATCGTGTGATGTCGACATGCTGGCCACCCTTTCCACGTCCTCTTCAGTACTTTGCGAGTCCTGGATATTGCTCTTCTGCTGCTGGTCGGCATTCGTGAGCGACTGAATCGATCATCTTTTGCCCAGCTGCGGTGATGCGACGTCCGGCATAGAGTTGAACTGGACCCTCTTCAGTTTCCACAGTTCGGGTTGGGACCTTTTCAACAAGGCCAGAGGCTTCGAGTTGTTGGAGTGCGGTGCGGATGATGTGACGAGATGCGACACCTGGGGTGTTTGGGGCAGCGCCATTGTCCTTGCGTCCGCCGAAAGCCTGGGAAAGGTGAGTGACACCAATAGGGCCTTCGCGGGAAATCTTGCGCATGAGGGCTGCGGATCGTAGGAACCACCAGTTTTCTTGGCTTGGTGGGCGTTCTCGGGAGACTCCAGTCTTCACAAATTCAGCCCAATCAGGCGTTTCTACTGACTTTTCTGCGGCCAAACGCGCAGCAAGTGCAGGGTTCAAGAGTTCTGCGGGGATATCATAGAGAGTCGTCATGACAATACACCAAGCATTTTGCCGACCTTACGCCCCTATATGAAGAGAGCGGGTCAACAGGAAACCGAGAACACGAGGACAGCGTCCATTTACAGCCGTGTTCAAACCAATAGACAAGGGTTCTTCAAGGGCTCTGCTGTCGGGGAATTGATGAGGAAAGCCTTGGCTCAAAATCCAAACTTGCTTCGAACCCTTTTGGGCTTGTCCTTTACACTCATTTTCATGCTTTCATACGCCGTTTATGGCGCCACAGTGTCGCCGTCATATTATCTGTATGAGACAGATGCAACCGTCACGGTTCATGACGACATCGAACCAGTTCGCATCTACCAAGAGGATCAAAATCAGACCACATGGACATGGTCAATTCCTGCTGATGGCGTCAACTTAACCTGGGTGAATTTAACAGCCGTCGAACTCTCAAATGGCGCCGAGGTGCGGCTGATTAACTCTGCCGGCTTGTTCAGCCATCCATTGCTCGGTTCACAAGATGCCGACGGATTCAGTTGCAGTGATTCTTGTGACTATAACTCCACACATACCGTGGTCGCAGAGGAAGGTGGTGAAATCACCATCAAGGCGCTCACAAGTACCGATCCGGCACGACGGTCGAACGGCACGGTGTACTCGAATTCCGAGAGTGGTGCTGTTGAAAAGGCACGAAATGCAATCGCATACGAACACTCACCGTCATTGATTCGAATCGAAATCATCGAAAATGGCAACAGAAGCACTGCTCCTGCCACAACGATTGAAACCGTCAATGAAGAATTTGCTTCACTTGAGCCGTTTTCAGTCGATGCAGCCACCGAATTCCTATGGGCCTTAGCAGCAGTTGTGGGTTGCTTCTCGATGGTCCTCATTCCTTCGTTCACCGTTTACTTTGCAGCAAATGCAAAAGAAAAGCGCGACGCTGTTCGCCTAGCAGCCTCGGAAAAGGAAGTTAAGGATGCACTTGATTCCGATTCAAATGAGTGATGATACGACGCCAGTTTCCTCATATATGTTGAAGCGCTGTATCAACGCGAGCGCCATGAAGTACATGCCGGCATTTGCTTTGGTTGTGTTATTTGTCACAGCTTCGCTTGCCCCAATGGCTGAACCCTTGGACATGGAAACAGTGATGACAGCCCCAAGTGCAAGGGCTTCAGGTGTTGATTTGACCATCACCAGTGTTGGGTTCTCCTACACCACGGGTATCGATGAAGGGCGCTACCGAATGTTCTCCTCGAATCACCCCATTCCTAACTTCGATCGTCCCGCAGAACTCTATGTGGTCGATGCAGTGATCGATGTCCC
>DUIP01000055.1:3042-6009 GCA_013330285.1 Candidatus Poseidoniaceae archaeon | reverse complement strand
TCGGTGATGTCATGTGTTGTGTGAACCTCGTATGTTTTCCGTACAGTATGCTCTGGAGAAGTGATTCGATGAACGATTTTTCCATCTGTGGTGACAAGCAAGAAACCCGTGGTGTTTTCGTCAAGACGTCCTACGGTGACCAATCGCTCAAAGGTTGTGGGTTCCACATGCTCTCTAAAGACTTCATACACTGATTCTTTTCCGAGGGACCGTTCATGTGAATTCAACCTTGAGCAAATGCATCCGAGGGGTTTGTGCAAGAGGAAATGGACTTCTTCATCATGAAGTTCAAGCACTTTTCCCTTGTATGTCACTTGCTTCGTATTGACATTAAATTGGAAGGTCATGTTCTTGACCACTGAACCATTGACAGAAATATCACCGTCCCAAATGGCTTGTTTGACTTCAGCCTTTGAGGAAAAGACACCCGTCTTTGAAAGAAATTGGTGCAACCTGAGTTTCATAGTTCCCCTCGTGAGATGCTGTGAAGTGGCCTTCTTAGCCATTCGGGAGGCGTGGTTGCCATCAAGGTTGATTGTCGTAAGCAAAGGCGTCTGAGGGCGGCGGTCCATCAGGACGTGTTGCCTCTGCGGGTAATGATTGCATTTCGAGGCTTGAAGACGCCCCGAGTCCCGTCCATTTGGGTTGTTGGAGCGTGTTTTGGCTTCTGCTCCACATCACTACGCCTGCAATGATGAGGCCTGCAACAAAGGTCATTCTAAGCAAGACATCAAACCAAGAATCGAGGCTTGGGCTGTTTGGAAATGGATCGAGAGCATTCGCCACTCCATCGTTATCAGAATCATATTTTGCCCGTGCATCATTTGGAAACTGGTCCGCATTGTCTCCTAAACCATCCCCGTCGCTGTCGAGCCATTCGTAGGCGCTGGTTGGAAATGCATCAGCGTTATCGCCCACCCCATCAAAATCTTGGTCACTGCACTCCGTGGGGTCATCTGGCCATACATCGCTGTTATCACCACATCCATCACCATCACGATCATTCCATTCTGTTGGGTCGAGTGGGAATGCATCGCTGTTGTCGCCAACAGAGTCTGCATCTGTGTCATTCCATTCATTTGGATTGGATGGAAACACATCGCTGTTGTCGCCGTAGGTGTCATTGTCCCGATCAAACCAATCCCGTGCATCGAGTGGAAACATATCGCTGTTGTCGCCATAACCATCTGCGTCAGAATCGTTCCATTCCTCAACATCATCGGGAAAAGCATCCACTGAATCAGCATAGGTATCGCCATCAGAGTCGGGGCAACCAAGTGGAATCAACGAGGTGCCAAAGGTGAGGAAGCAAGCATCGCTGTTGTCGCCAAATCCATCTTCATCTTGGTCAGCCCATTCTGTTTCATCAGCGGGAAAAGCGTCTTGATTGTCACCAACGCCGTCTTCATCCGTGTCCTTGCATTCTGTGGGGTCATTGACAAACAGATCGCGGTTGTCCCCACATCCGTCGCCGTCACTGTCGACCCATTCACTCGAATCGAGTGGGAAATCATCGAGGCCATCAATCACGCCATCGTCATCCGTATCTCGATCACGAGGATCAGTCCCTGCATCAGCTTCCTGTTGGTTTGAAAATTCATCATTGTCAATGTCTGGATCCTCACTGTCATGACATCCGTCATTGTCCAAGTCAAATTCATGAGCGCCTAAAGCACCCAGTGGACAGGCGTCTTCTTGATCAACAAATCCGTCATTATCGTCATCAGCATCGACACTGTCCGTGCATCCGTCAGCATCATGATCATTGCTTCCATCCCCAAGTGGGCAAGGATCAATGGCATCGTTCAGACCATCTTGATCGGTGTCTCGTTGGACTGCAGAGCACCCCTCTTGATCAACAGCATCCCCTTCAATGGTTGAAGGGCATACGTCGATGCCATTGGCAACTCCATCGCCATCATCATCCCTCTGTGACCAATCACACCCGTTGAAATCCCGGGTGCTTATTTCCTCCGTCCAAGGGCAAGCATCAACCTCGTCGAGTATACCGTCGCCATCCATGTCGCCTTCACCGATCGCTTCAATTGCAAATTGAGCGATGAATCGATGCATGACTCGTGTTGGATGTGCTTTGTCAAAGAACAGATATTCATCGACATTTGGAGCAATCGTGTCTCCACTGTTACATATTGGTAGAGGCAGCAAAGATACCCCCCCGGAGCAGGCGGCATCTTGGGTGTTGGTGAGACCCAATGATTGTTTATTCTGCAATATGTCATTGAAGATACTCCAGGCATCAATGCTGTGAACTGTGATGCCTAACTCTGCTGTAAGGTTCGTGATCAGGCTGGCTAATTTCTGATTGTAGAGTATGACTTCTTGGCCTATTGCAGTTTGTTGGCTTTGAGATCTGCTGGAGATTTCAGGGGTCAATTCCAAGGGTGGGAGATTTGGAATGATAAATTCTTCAGCACCGCTGTTTGCAAGTTGTCGGATATGTGCTTCCATATTCGTGGCGATGATGTTTGCGTTGGCGCTCCCGTAAAGGAAATCATTACCACCAGCCCACAGGCTGACGATTTCATCATTTGGAATCGCACTTTGGACATTGGTGAGGTAATTCGTAATTTGAGTTCCAACATTAGGGAGCAGGAGGTAGGAGAAACCAGAGCCCGTTTGAGATCCCCCAAAAGCTCTGTTATCTCCAGCGTTTGTGCCTGAACCGATGGTTGTTTGCAATCCATAGGCGTCGCTCACATATTCAAGCCAAACTTGCCCGTTCGAAAACCGACCTTGCCAATAAGGGGGTACGTCAGGGACATTGAGGATCGAATTCTTTGCGTTTCCCATATCGCTGAGTGAGTCTCCAAATGCCAAAAGATTACCACGCTGAGGCATGATCGAGTTATGGAACACCACAAAACCATGGGTTCCCTCGGCAATCGTCGAGTTGGATTGGTCGAAGACTGTGAATGAGGAGCGATAGAAGGTATCTCCATTGTAGAA
>DUIP01000055.1:728-2628 GCA_013330285.1 Candidatus Poseidoniaceae archaeon | reverse complement strand
ACTTGACCAGATTCATCACGTACGTCCCATTCATAGAAGAGTTGTGTTCCAAATGGGAGGTTTGAGATTGAGGCAACCAATTCCACAGTTTGGTTCGATAACCATTCTTGTGTCGGCGTGGATAACTCGATGCTCGCTGCTCGACCAGATGAGGCATGAGCCATCGCTGCTCCTTGCGTGAGCATCAGTAAAACCAACAGCACGCTCCGGACCCGCACGCTTTCTGCTGGTAGGATTGAGTTGTTAGGGGTTCTTGTTCTTTTGTTCAATGGGGTGAAGCGTTCAACTCATAGGCTGAATGCTCCCTCCTTAGCGCATGGGTCAAGTGTTCTTGGTCAAAACAACATTACCAGGCGATTGGATCGAAGCATTTGTTGGCGAGTTCAAGCACAAAGCGCTACTCGCAGGTGCTGCATGTGCCGAACACCAACGGGTGACTTCCATGTACAGTTGGGAAGGCGTGGTTCAATCCTCTGAAGAATGGTCGGTTCAATTCACTGTGGATGGAGCTGCGCTTGAATCAGTTTTGGCTCAATTAAGCGCGAATCATCCTTACGAAGTTCCCCAAATTTTACACTGGTCTGCGAATTCACAACCTTCCTATTATGAATGGGTTGGCAGTTTTAGCCCCGTTACAGATTAACCCTCGAAAATTAGAGTAACATTCGAGTGGAAACGGACCTTGCTCAAGTGTGGATTTTACATTCGAAAACCGGCCTTTATAGTATCCGGCGGAAAACTGGAAATAATGGGGTACTGCGTCACTTATCTGACATCAAAAGTAACTGCTGGAATTGACCATTTCCAATGCTCCACAAGGGGATATATTATACACTCTATCGGAAGGCCAATAAAATCCAGCGCGTGAAAGAAACGAGGGGGATACAAAAATGGTCATTGAACATAGCAACACAAACGCGCCTGCTGACGGATTTGAAGTTGACTTGAGCCAAGAACATCTTGAACCCATGCTCCAAGAGAACCTCGATCGGTTTGTGCTCTTCCCGATTCAACATTCTGATATCTGGGAAATGTACAAGCAGCAAATGGCTTGCTTCTGGACCGCAGAAGAGATTGATCTTGCAGAGGACCTCAAAGATTGGCAAGAACTCAACAATGATGAGCAACATTTCCTCAAGCACATTCTTGCCTTCTTTGCAGCAAGCGATGGCATTGTCAACGAAAACCTAGGCGTGAACTTCTCCAACGAAGTGTGTTGGCCTGAAGCACGATGCTTCTATGGTTTCCAAATTATGATGGAAAACATTCACGCAGAAACATACTCCCTCCTCATCGACACGTACATCAAGGATGAAAAAGAAAAGGATCACCTGTTCAAGGCCCTTGAAACCGTACCATCGGTCAAGCGTAAGGGCGACTGGGCTATGCGCTGGCTCTCCCGTAAGAAGGGTTCATTCGCTGAGCGATTGGTTGCATTCGCAGCCGTTGAAGGTATTTTCTTCTCAGGATCCTTCTGTGCCATCTTCTGGCTCAAGAAGCGAGGATTGATGCCAGGGCTCACGTTCTCAAACGAATTGATTTCACGAGATGAAGGTCTTCACTGTGACTTTGCTTGTCTTCTTCACAACAAGTTGCTCCGTGGTGCGGGTGCTGCAAAGATCACTCGAATTATCGCAGAAGCTGTTGAAATCGAAATCGAGTTTGTCACAAGCGCACTTCCTGTGTCCTTGATCGGCATGAACTCCATCTTGATGGAACAGTACATTCAATTCGTTGCAGATCGCCTCTTGGTTGCGCTTGGCGCAAGCAAACTCTACAACGTAGTCAATCCATTCCCATGGATGGAAATGATTTCCATGCAAGGCAAAACCAACTTCTTCGAGAAGCGGGTGGCGGAATACCAAAAGGCCGGTGTTATGGACAACTCATCCCTCGGAAG
>DUIP01000055.1:0-320 GCA_013330285.1 Candidatus Poseidoniaceae archaeon | reverse complement strand
ACACTCAACTGATGAACTGGAGGAAAAAACATGACAATGCAAGTAGTAAACAGGAAAGGAGAACGAGAAGATGTTCGATTTGATGCAATCCACGAGAAGTTGCGTTCACTCTCCCATGGGCTCGATCCCGTGTGGGTCGATCCAGGTCATGTCACAAAGTTGACCATCGAAGGGTTGTACGACGGTGTGACCACTCGAGAACTCGACCAACTCGCAGCAGAAACTGCAGCCTCTCTCGCATCACAACACCCTGATTACAGCCGATTGGCAGCTCGTATTTGCGTCGATGATCTTCACCGTTCAACAAAGGATACCTTCAC
>DUIP01000125.1:5426-8568 GCA_013330285.1 Candidatus Poseidoniaceae archaeon | reverse complement strand
GTCTTGGGATCAACGATGGCAAGCTTACGCTGAGGCTGAAAGTACACCTTCCATCTCGACAGACGCCTCCTCAATCTTCGATGACGAAGCCCGTCCAAGCATGACGCATGAAGAATTGAAAGCGATAGAAGGTGGAATGTTGCTTCTTTCTTCTTCAAGCATGGAAGAGCTCAAGGCCACACTCGGGAGCCTGAACTTCGAAGGGTCGACTTTTGATGATGATCCGAAAGGCATTCGATTGTCCAACACCCTTTATGCAGCGTCGAAAGGGTTCGATGCCTCATCACCAATTCGAATGGCCATCGTAGCCACTTCATGGGCTGAATTTTCCAAACGCTGTGCTCTTGCCCTCAAAGCCATGGATGATGAAGACAAATGGGGCTTCTTACAAGCCCAAGGCGTTCTTCTCACCAAAGATGCTCCTTTGCATGCAAAGGCCAAGGTGGCTCACATGTACCCCGGCCAAGGAAGTCAATACGTCGGTATGACTCATGATTTGTATCAACGGTACACGGCTGTTCAACAGGTGTGGGCACAGGCAGATGAAACGATGACAGAAGTTCTCGAAGGTGAGACACTGTCGAGTTTTGTTCTTCGTTCAAACCTCTCGAAAGAGGAACAAGCCGAAGCGGAGCACAAACTCAAGCAAACCGAGTACACTCAGCCCGCCATGCTCACCGCCGATTTGGCGATTGAGCGAGCGCTCAATGATCACGGAATTCATCCCGACATGGTCGCAGGCCACTCATTAGGTGAATATGCGGCTTTGATGTCTGCCGGCATTCTTGACATGGATGGAGCCTTGCGAGCAGCAGCGGCACGAGGCACTGAAATGGGAGCGGTTGAAATTGATGACAAGGGGTTGATGGCAAGTGTCAGTGCTCCTTACCCAGAGGTCGAAGCCATCATCAATTCCATCGACGGATACGTGATTGCAGCGAATAAGAATTCACCAAAGATGACCGTGATTGCAGGCGAAACTGCTCCAGTCAAAGAGGCCATGGCCGCCTTTGAGGCCAAAGGCTTCCAATCGATGCCACTTGCCACTTCACACGCGTTCCATTCAAGGATTGTAGCACCAGCAAATGAACCACTCCGCCGCTTCCTTGAAAGTCTTGAAATTCGTTGGCCGACCATCCCAATAACAGCCAATGTCGACGGCGAATTCTATCCAATGAACCCGTCAACCACAGAAGATTTGGATGCCTCCAAAGAAGCAGTGCTCAGCAAACTTGCATTGCAAATGGCCTCTTCAGTGGAATGGACGACGCAAATCCAAACGATGTATGAGGCCGGGGCAAGGGCCTTTGTCGAAGTTGGTCCAAAGCGAGCACTGAGCATGTTTGCTGTTCAAATTCTCGAAGACCAACCTCATCTTCCAGTGATGACAAACCATCCAAAACAAGGCGGTATTGCCTCGTTCCTCACCGCTTTGGCGACGATGGCACTTGCGGGTCGACCAGTGCACTGGCCGGCGCCAGATTCTGCCTCGCTTACCGAGGCGTTTAGGGCGGGTCCAATTGAAGCACATCGAACCAGTCCACCTGCTCAAGATCTCAAAACTCGTGCTCGTCCATTGCCTTCTGGCACCTCAGCGACACCTCAAGCCGTGCAGGTTGTGAGTGTACCATCTGCGGTCGAAACAGATCCTGAAGTCGCAGCTCAAAAGGCCAAGGACGCCTACCTTGGCGACCGAATCGCTGCCCTATGTGGTTATCCTGCTCGGTTTTGTCATGGCATGGTCGACCTGCGTCTTGGATTAGGTCTGTCTGAAGGCGACATCGCTTTGTTGTTCAAGACGATTGCATCTGAGGCTTCAACCGATCCTGAAACAGATGTCAGCGGCGCAACAACTGTTGCAGACATCGCTCGTTGGATTGCCCACCCACCTTCGTCATGGTCACCAAAGACCTCAATGACTCGTCGTTCGAATCACACATCGCAAGGGCTAGGTGTCGCTTCTGTTCACGACCCGATGGCTCGACGGAAAGCCGATCCCTTCGTTGTGACGGGGGTTTCTCTTGGTTTGCCAGGCGGAGAACAGGTCTTCAACGAGGATACGTTTGAACGGCTTGTTCGTGGAGAAACATGCATCTCTGAAGTCACAGATGAGTACAAACAACGCTTGCTTGACAAGAACATCGTACGCCTCATCAAAGGACGCGACGGGTCAGTCAATATGGATCAAGCCACGGCCTTTGGCGATGTTCCACAACTTGCTGGTGTCAAGGGTGCCTTTGATTTGGCAGAAGAATTTGGCATTGACCCCAAGGTCATCCTCGCTTGGGACATCACCACTCAACTGGGTATGGCCGCAGGTTTACTCGCTCTACGAGATGCTGCGATTCCACTCACTCCAGTTGAACAGATTGGCAAAGGTGGATTACGATTGATTCGTAATTGGCAAGTTCCTCAACACACTCGTGATCGAACAGGCATTGTCTTCGCCTCATGTTTCCCTGGGTTCCAAATGGCATTGAAGCATGCCAAATCCAACGGTGATGACGGCGAGGGTCGGTTTGATCGACGCTACCTGTTCCAAACGCTCGCTATGGGGCATTCACAGTTTGCACAATACTCTGGTATCCGTGGACCAAACACCATCATCAACCTCGCCTGTGCTTCTGCTACAGCAGCATTCGGTGTTGCAGAGGATTGGCTGAACGCTGATCGAGTTGACCGGGTGGTCATCATCTCTGCAGATGATGTCACTGGCGACGATCTGTGGGAATGGATTGGCGGTGGCTTCGCTGCATCAGGTGCAGCAGCAACGAACAATGTAGTGGAAGAAACGGCTTTGCCATTCGACCGCCGTCGCAATGGTCTGATTCTTGGGATGGGCGCAGCAGCGTTTGTCGTCGAACGAAATTCAGAGGCATCAGAACGTGGTGTGCAGCCAATCGCTGAATTGCTCGGGGCTACAACAGCGAATTCCGCCTTCCATGGTACCCGCCTTGATGTCGAACACGTGGCTGAAACCGTGGACAATTTCGTAACTGAGATGGAAGAACGTTGGCACCTTGATCGCCATGAAATCGCACCTGATACGGTGTTCTTCTCGCACGAAACCTACACTCCTGCCCGCGGAGGTTCTGCTCAATCTGAAGTACGAGCCTTACGAGACACATTCAAGCACAGCACA
>DUIP01000125.1:4590-5036 GCA_013330285.1 Candidatus Poseidoniaceae archaeon | reverse complement strand
GGGATCGAAGATGCCAGTATGTTCCATGGCATGAAAACCGGACGTATTCCTCCGATTGCCAACCACAAAGAAACCGACCCTGAATTGGGCGATCTTAACCTTTCGACCGGTGGAGAATATCCAAATCTGAAGTATGGTTTGAGGTTTGCAGCGGGCTTTGGCTCGCAAATGGCTCTCTCCCTCGTGCGCCGATGGCCTATTACTGGAGAGCGTATTGATGGTGCGAAATTCCTGGCTTGGAACCGTAAACTTGCAGGTACAGAAGACGTGGTCATGCGCTTGCTTGACCAGAAACTTGTGGCCTATGTTGATGGTGAAGACAACTTGCACGGGGGCGTTCAAGGCGAGCCTTGGCCGATCACGGCACCGTTTGAAGGCAAGCCTTCGCTCGTGCCTGAGCCGGCCGTAGCGCCGGTGCCAGAAGCGCCAGCCCCGCCAGCGCCTAA
>DUIP01000125.1:0-4173 GCA_013330285.1 Candidatus Poseidoniaceae archaeon | reverse complement strand
GTGGTCGTCAAGCACACAGGATACCCTGCAGACTTTGTAGAACTTGATCAAGACTTGGAAGGTGAACTCGGTATTGATACGGTCAAGCAGGCTGAAATCATGGCCGATATACGTGAACAATTTAGTTTGCCAGTGGACGAGGAATTTGTTCTCGCTGACTATCCAACATTGAATCATATGATTGGGTATATTCAACGAATGACAGGTGGTAAGGCGCCAGCGCCTGCCCCTTCACCAGTGGCCATAGAGGATTCAGTCCAACCCGCACCCGAACCAGCTCCTGCAGCTCCTGCACCGGCTGCAACAGCAATGGCTCCGACAGGTCTTGTCGACGACGATGCCTTGAACGCCACGGTTGTTGAAGTGGTGGTCAAGCATACTGGTTATCCTGCTGACTTCATTGAACTTGACCAAGACCTCGAAGGAGAACTGGGTATTGACACTGTCAAGCAAGCCGAAATTATGGCAGACATCCGAGAACAGTTCAGTTTACCTCTCGATGAAGATTTCATTCTTTCAGATTATCCAACATTGAACCACATGATTGGCTACATCCAAAGAATGCAGGGCGGCGCTGTACCGCCGGCAACCAAGGTGCCAAAGCCCGCGCCATCAGTTGTTCAGAGTGAACCCGTGGCACCTGCACAGGCGCCACCAGCGCCATCTGCGCCATTGGCCTCGAACAGCGATGTGAACGCACAACTCGTTGAAATTGTTGTCAAACATACGGGCTATCCTGCTGATTTCATTGAAATGGACCAAGACCTTGAGGGCGAATTGGGCATTGATACGGTCAAACAGGCTGAAATCATGGGCGATGTACGAGATGCCTTTTCTCTTCCTTTGGATGAAGATTTTGTTCTTTCCGATCACCCGACGCTGAACCACTTTACAGCCTACATTCTGAAGATGAAAGGCGGTGAAGCCCCGACAGAAACAGCGATGCCAACGGTTGAAACCACACCAACCCCAACTCACTCTTCGAACGAAACAACTCACCCAACCCGCCGTTGGCAAATTGAAGTCGAAGCAGCAGAAGGTCAAGGCTCGCCGCTTTCTCTCGCCGGTACCGCAGTTGTCACCGATGATGGCTGGGGCATCGCAGAAGCGTTCTGTCAGCGTCTTGAGGCCGATGGTATGGAGGCCATACGAATTGGCTTTGAGAGCAACATCCGCGACATGTCAATTCAGCACGAAGGGAAACGCACAGTCTACCGAGCAGATCCCGGTAACCCCGAACATGTGGCAGCGGTGTGTGAAGCATTGAACGAACACAACATCACTGCACTCTTCCACATGGCACCGCTCAAGCTTGCAAGTGCCTCATGGGCTGAAGACGCAACACCATCGACCCAGATAGCACTGGCTGCTCAGGGTTACTTTGCTTTGCTCAAAGGATTGGATGCTAAATTTGCTGCACTCGAATCGGGTGTTGTTGCCTCAGTCACGGCACTTGATGGCCGCCATGGCAACATCGGTGAGCGGTTTAATTCGGTTCAGTGTGCCGCATCAGGTGTCACCAAATCTTACGCCTTTGAGCAACCGCATGTTCGATGCCGTGCCCTTGACCTTCATCCAGAATTAATTTTGGAGCCTGCTGATGCGGCGAGGATCATCCATGACGATGTGTTCGCTCTTGCCGGCGAGGTCGAAATTGGTCTTGATCGAGATGGTCGTCGTTGGACTCTTGTGGCGTTCGCCGAGGACCTTGTCGATGAGAAGCACCCGCTCACATCAGATGACACTTGGCTTGTGTCTGGTGGCGGTTCAGGTGTCACAGCGGCGTCGATCATTGGCGTAGCGACCGCGTCACCTGATGCCGGAGCGCACTTTGCATTGCTTGGCCGGTCTCACCTCATAGAACAAACAGAAGCATGGGTTGGTTGGACTGATGCAGAACTTGAATCTGAACGTATGGCGCTACGAGAGCGGATGGCTGCTGCGAGCGAAACTGGCAAAGTAACCATTGTTGAATGGAACAGTGAATGGCAGAGATTTACCAGGAGCAGGGATGTCTATCTCACCCTCTCCAGCATCACATCAACAGGCAATACAGCGTCATACCATCCAGTGGATGTGATGGATTATGATGGCATGGTTACGGTTGGTGCTTCCTTGGAGCGTGTGATCACTGGACTTGTCCATGGTGCTGGTTTGGAAGATTCCAAACTTGTGGGTCAGAAAGACTCCTCCGTTTTCGACAAGGTGGTTCGAGTCAAAGTTGACGGTTGGCGATGCATGCTTGCAGCGTGCACTGCCTCTGGAGCGGACCTGCCTACGTTTGCTGCTTGTTTCACAAGTGTCGCTGGTCGGTTTGGTAATGGTGGCCAAACAGATTATGCTGCAGCAAACAGCGTGCTTGATGCAGAAATGGCCCGGCTTACCGCATCAGGTGTTTGCCGAGCCGTCGCTATTGGCTGGACTGGCTGGCGTGATGTTGGGATGGCTACACGAGGTTCAATTGAGGCTGTTTTTGCAGCAGCTGGAATTGATACACTTTCGGTTGAACAAGGCGTAGAGATTTTCGTCGGTGAAGCGCTTGCTGGTGGAAAACGCCGTGTGATTGGCTGTGGTTCTCTGGGGGCAATGGATCGTTTCGATTCCTTTAGAGAAGCTCCTCTCCGCCTTCCAGCAGAGATGGCAGCGGTGATTGCAGACCCCGAGCGTTTCCCGTTCGTTGACAAAGTCCTCTCATTTGAGGAGGGGCAGTCCTTGCTTACCCAAGCGACCCTCTCTGCTGCGGATCACCCGTTCCTTGTCGATCATGCCATCGAGGGCGTCCCTTATCACCCCGGAGTCATGGCGCTCGAGATGTTTGCAGAATCCGCTCTATTGCTGCGTCCGTCGACGTGCTTAGCAGGATTCGAATCTGTTGAGTTCGGCCTGCCTGTGAAATTACTCAAGGGCGCGATGACCGTACGGATTCATGCAGAGTATGAGCGTACTGAAGGTGAGGTCACTTGGATTTCATGCCGACTCGTGTCTGATTTATCAAACTCGAAGGGCGAAATCTTTGGGGAACGAGAACACCACAAGGCGCTGGTTCGTTTGGTTGAGAAATGCGATGATATCTGTCCATTCCTTGAGCAGGAAGTGCACGCCTTGCCCGATCTTGGCATTCCTGCTCCCGGTGAAGTCATGGAAGGGCCATCGTTCATTTATCGACGTTATTTCCACGGACCTCGTTTCCAATCACATGGTGGTGTGCTTCGTGGCGTTGGGGACGATTCGATGCCAGGTGCGGATGGGATTGCGTTGATGCGACATCAGTTGCCGCAGTCCGATCAATTTGCCCATGAAGCAACCGGCGACTCAGTCTTGCTTGAAGCTCTTCCAATGCTCATCGAAGCAGGTTTCCAAAACGCTGGACTTGTCGCGATGGAAACTGAAGGTTTCTCTTCACTCCCAGTCGGTATCGAATGGTCATCGATGTTGAGGGTGCCTGAACGTGATGAGCAACTTCGAATGCGCAGCCTTCGGGTTGCAGTTGAAGAGGCGGGCGTCACGGTCCACGATGTTGTGATTGTTGGCGATGATGATGCTCCGGTGCTTGCTCTCAAGGGCTTGCGTCTGAAGGGAATGGCTCCAGTCTCGGCAGAAGATTCGTTCACGCTCGATCGTTGAAGGTGGTTTGGATGTCGGTGGAAGTGCTTCACCCGCCGGGTGTAGAACGGCCACGGATGCTCATCGTTCGCACACAAGTGCATGCACGCTCCATCGAAGAAGTTCACTTGGCAAACGCCGATGAAGTGGCGACATTTGCCACCAAGAAACGTCATGAAGAACATCTAACGGGGCGATGGTTGTTGCAATGCGCCCTTGAGCAATGGGGTATTGACAGTGTTGATTTGATGATCAGTCGCACCGAACAAAGGGCGCCGTATTTGCATTACATCCCCGGTCTATGGAAGAACACCCCGCTTCCATCGTTGAGCATTGGCCATGCTTCTGGTTGGGCTTATGTCGCATTGATAGAACATGGATGGCGCATTGGCATTGATGCCGAACCATCAGCGAGGGGTCTCCAATCGAATGCGTTTGATCTGATGTCCAAGGGCGAAGAATTGCACACCTTGCGTCAATCGCCTGAACATGCAATCGAACTTTGGGTTTGCAAGGAGGCCGTGCAAAAAACACTGGGTATGGGCATGCACCTCAACCCACGAGAAATTG
>DUIP01000208.1 GCA_013330285.1 Candidatus Poseidoniaceae archaeon | reverse complement strand
GGTGTTGGAGGTGTAGGGTGAACGAGGGTCACTGTGATGTTTGCTGAGTCTTGGCCATCGAGCGTGAAATTGGACTCCGTCGCTCCAACATACCAAGATTCAGATTGCCCTGTAGCGATGTTGGTGATGCCGTTGGTGCTCATGCTTGCATTGGTGGCAATAAGAGCGGTGTTGGTCAGTGAAACTGTCCATGAGGTGGTGGAAGCACTGGTGTTGAGCAACACTTGCTGTTGCAACGGCGAGGCCAGTTTGACGCCGGGTGCGGTCACATTGACGGCGATATTGTGGCGGTTGTTGTTTTCCAAAATTTCTTCGATTTCATCATCCGGATCGATGATGAATGAGAGTGTGGCCTCACCGGAGTCCTGTGGCGTCCAATACCACACTTGGGTCTTTGTCGAACCAGCACCGATATCGATGTTCTTGACATCGATGAGCACATCATCAACCCTAAATTCAATGTCAAAGAAATCTGCACGAACATTCCCTACGTTGAAGACTTTGGTGGTCAATTGAAGTTGGTCGCCCACTTGGGGAATGGAAACCGACATGGAAAACTGGTCGAGAATGAATTCGGGATCGGGTCTCAAATCATTGACGCCATGACCCCGCACTGCAATCGCAAAAGGCTGCGCTGTGCTTCCGCCGTGCATTGTATCCTTGACTTTCACTGTCCAGATGCCGACTTCAGCGCTGTCGATGAGGATGACTTCGAGGTTGTTGATCGAGTCTGCTGAACCCCCAGTTGTTGAGCGCCCGCTCGCAAAATCATTGCCGAGGTACACGGTACCCGAGGGGGAAGTCACCTCCAAATCGAGGTTGTTGACAAGTTGGTTTGAAGAAAAGGTCGAGCCGCGCTCATCCGACCAAGCGAGAACGGATTTGAATCCACCATTGGATTGAGTGATGTTGAATGTGTAACTCTTTGAATTGCCTGAGGCGGAGAGCACAGAGCGATCATCCACCCAAATGCCTTGGCCTGATACTGGAGCAAGGGTTTCTCTCAAATTCACTTTGCCCCACCCTTCGTTATCATTTGGAATGTCTCTGGAACCTAAATCGGTTGCTCCTAACACCATGAGCGCTTTGACCAAAGCACCCTGTGGGGAGGGGCGTTGTGCAATTTCTTCGAGGTATTCACGAATCATGGTTGCTGCGCCTGCTGCATTCGGCGTCGCCATCGAAGTGCCGGTATACTCGAGGTAGTAGGTGTTGGACCATGTGGAACTGCCGGTATCGGTCGCCTCTTGTGCGCGACACGAACGGACATAGCCACCCGGAGCGATCAAATCGGGTTTGATTCGACCATCATCTGTCGGCCCTCGTGAAGACCCAGACATGATGGTGTCTGGTGAGCCTGAGTATCGGTTTTGGTGATTGCCCACAGAAATTGTGTTCTTAGCGGTGGCAGGTGCGCCAACGGTACCGGTGTTTGGCCCGTCATTTCCTGCGGCAAAGAGGATGGTTAATCCCTCCCTGCCATTGTAGTAACGATCGTAATAATTTGCTCTGTCATCGACGTCTTCGGCAGAAGAGGTGTACTTTCCTTGGTCGCTGGTTTGAGAGGAGCCCCACGAATTGGTGTGTGTGCGTGCACCGGCTGAATAGGCGGAATTTAACAAATAATTCAGTGAAGGTGATTGGAAGTTACCTGTGTTGTCATTCTCCATGGCTTGGAAGAAGAGCTCAGCCTCTGGGGCCACGCCAGCGTAGCCACCTTGGGCCCCATCTCCAAGAACGGTGCATGAAACGTGCGTCCCGTGACCTGAATGCTTGTCGGCTGTTGAACCGTCACCAATGACATCGTTATTTGCAACCACACGGGTACCAAAATCACCGTGATCTTCATCCAAACCAGAATCTGCAACCGCAACAATTTGTCCAGAGCCGTCCAAGTCAGTCGTGAAGTACGTCGTCATCTCACCTGTTTTCATGTTGCTTCGAGCGTTGTTATTGTAGGTGATGAACGCAGGGTCAAATTGGAACAAACGCAAGGACGGCTGCATCATAAGGCCCAAGATGTCGGTTGTTGAAAGCGTCCCTTCATACCGGCCTTCGTCCCATTTTTTGGGCTCTTCGAAGACAAGAGGAGCAACTTCGGCCAACGACTGAATCAATGAACTCTGAGTTTCGTCAACGAACTCAATCGCATCGACAGGTCCAGTTTCATCCCTCCAGCCTTCAATGCGCATTAACTGGCCTTGTAAGGTCGTGGCTCCGTCTTCCATGAGCAGCACATCAAGCACTGCACCATCGACCAACATACCAACTGGAACTTGGTGTTGAGCGACCACACCATCGACGAAAGCCGCTTGGGCAAGAGCATGCGGTGTTCCTTGAAGCATCAGGCCCGATGGCGAAATGAATTCTCGAACAACCAAGCCCTCGATCGCAGCCATTTCGCTACGAGCGGTTTGAAGATGAACCGATGAATCGATGAGATAGAGTCGAAGGTCTGCACGGCCCTGGAGCCATTCTGTGGACATCGGTCGCTCAAGATGTAAGCCATCGAGATCAAAGGTGCCGATGTTCGAGATGGCAGTCATTGGGCGTTCCTCGAGGCTCGAGGTTTGACTCAGAGAGCCAATTGCATCTCCATAGACGCCATCGACCAAGTCGAATTGAACCCACTCAACGCCGTCGTCATTGTGAAGCGCATCTTCAGTCGAATCCTTGCTCAAATCCACGGCTGAAAAGGTACTCTGCAAGACAAATAGAGTGACGAGAAACCACGCCCCCATCACCGTACGGCGTGCTTGCATGATTTGGCCTTTCATACCGGTGCTTTATCGCTTGGGGTCTGTTGAACAGACATTCTGTTAGAATCGAATTTAATCGAGTGGCCAAATTGTTCTGTCTGCCTTGTCGTAGAATAATTCAGTCGCCCAATAACCGACTTCATGCTCCCATGATTCTCGTTGTTGGTCACCGTTGTAATCTGTCCATTCCAATTCGACCGTTATGAGGTATTCATCCCAAACACTGTATCCAAGGATGAGCATCTCAAGATCGTCACCTGCAATGGATGAATGTGCACCTATGGCCTCCACTTCGATTCGCATGGTTTCATAGATTTCACTTCCATTGGCCGAGGAGAAATGCACTTGAACGACCACATCTGTGATCGAACGGCTGCCTGAGTTGTGAATCTCAGACATAAGCAGATGGCCTCCCCGTTGCAAGTAATTTGTTTCAACGTCAACCGCATCCCGCGGCAGCACCCAATACCAGCCACTGAGAAGAACCCCGATGAACATCAAGAGCACGATACCTGCCAAGGCCACTTGCCGTGGAGATATTTTCTCACTCAAAGCGTCAACGGCTTCCTTTGCACGGCGGACGTCGGCCATGGTTTCTTCCAGATCTTGATCCGATTGGGCATCCAATGCTACCAAATCAAGAAGGCCTGTACCGCCTTGAAGGTCATCTTCGTGAACGAGCATTTCCCCATCTTCACCAACAGGGATTTTGCGTCGCTCACCACTCATGCCTTCACCTCAGAAAATCATTGCCAACCCACTGGCAATGAGGGATGTTACGGGTTCAACCAGCAGCACGTGTCGTGTTTCAACCGCACCACCTGAAAGTGTTCCAATCAGAGAGAGGTCGGTAACCATTCCATTGACACCAATCGAGGATGCTGTTGGAATGATGCCGGTGAATTGAGTATCAAGCAACACACCACGGCCTTCAACATTCCAATCGCCAAGGAATGGGACATAGTATCCAGGCTCAACGCTGATCTCGGCACTTGCAATGATTCGCCCATCTGTAATGTCATCGAGCACGATGATCGGGTATTGGTAAGGTCCTGTGTAGACGTGGATGGTGGCTGAACGAAGGTTCTCGCCAATCACTTCCACCCTGTCGATGGTCACGCCGGGGGCCGAGGGGTAATCGGTCTGTTTCATGTACACCCGTTCGACACCTTGGCCATCCGAATCAATGCGCATGCCCCAGTCATCGGTGGCTTTCATGACGAAGGTTTTCGGTAAGCCTTCGGCAAGCATCAGTACATCGCCTTTGGTATCGACAGCTCGACCGCTTGCAGCAAGGTAGAGATCCATATCTTCAGTGTTTGATTTGTAATCAAGGGTCATCATGCCTTGGAATGAAATGTCAGCTCGAATGTCGAATTCCTTTTCTGGTTGAGCAGCAAGTCGCATTTCTCCAGGCAAGTTTCGCATAAACGCTGTTGCCGGCCACCACTGATCGTCAACATAGCGCATTTGCTGAATCATGAGTGAATCTGCAGAGAACCCATCTCGTGTTTGGTATTGGGTTGGAACTGTGACGTTGATGAGGAAAATATCACCAATGGTCGCAGAGAAGTCAGTCGATTGTGGTACGCCGATGATCAACGCTTCAACGCGAGTTTCAGCGCGCCGGTCGATGAAGATGGCATGGGCTGAATCAAGTCGAGTGCCAAGGTCATAGGTCATATCGATTGAAACCCGAGGCACCGTGAGGTTATCTTGGGTGGAAAACACAGCATTGGCAAGAATATCGTTTGGTTGGCTGGTGTCCATTCCATCGATGATGATCTGTGCGTCTCTTCCTTCAAGACCATTGACGATGAGACTGAATTGCTCCCTCAATGGTTGCCAAGCATCCATCGCTAAATCAATCTCATAGACTGGGACCTCGCCAATCATTCTGAAATCATACTCTAAGAAAATACGTCCGGATGGCAAACTTGGCATCCAAGATTTCAGATGCCATGCCCTGCGCAATTCAATGGAAATTCCTTGGTCGACCCAAGCAGAGGTGTCAACGCCCTCAAGTTCGCTGTCGAGCACAACACCATCTTCGAGGATGTCGGCTGCGATTTCTGCGTACGAGACGTTGGCCAATTTGAGGGCCTCAATGAACGCTGGTGCTTCAGAAGGTGTCACTTTGTAATCTTCCAAGATTTCATCAACAACGCTCCTACTCGTGAGGGTAAAGGTTGGCATTCGGCTGTAATTAAAACTGACAAGTGTCGCTTCGTTGAAATTGGCATGAAGTCCATGCACCCAATCTGGTTCTTCGTTGACATTCGACCCCTTGCGTACATCTGCAGTGACGTTGAAGGCCTCACCGGTGACCAAATCAATCCCAAGAGACATGTTGTTTTCTTCCGTGGTCACACCGCCTAAATCCACCGTCATCCCGTAGACGAGGTCGTTGACAACCGAACCGAAATCAACCAAATCACCGAGGAAGAACGAGAGCGCTTCGACACCATCACCATCATCGAAAGTCGGCAACTCAAGTCCGGTTGAGTCAACTGCGCTTGGATAGGCGACGGTGATGTCGGCAGGCAATGGATCAACAGCAATGCGCCCATTCATGCCCTTGAACCGGTCGACGTGATCGGTATCATCCTCAAGAATAATGTTGAACGGAGCAGATTGTGCTCGCGTCATTTCGATACGAGAGTTGCCTTCTGGACCAGTCGAACCAGGTTCCAGTGGGGAGAGGCGTTGAATGCTGGTGACTTCGGAAATCGCGACACTGAGGCTGGCTTCACCAATGTCTTCATTCACCCAGAATCTGAAGTGATCGCCGTCCATCGTCAGAGGCGTTGTGGCGTTCGTCATCTG
>DUIP01000190.1 GCA_013330285.1 Candidatus Poseidoniaceae archaeon | reverse complement strand
GCTTCATGATGAGGGAACCTCAAATCGTGGCCTCCACCGTGAATGTCGAATTGTGCACCGAAGTAATCCATGCTCATCGCGGTACACTCAATATGCCAACCTGGGCGGCCTGGACCCCATGGCGAATCCCATGTAGGTTCACCTGGTTTGGCTGATTTCCAAAGTGCGAAATCTTTGTGATCTCGCTTACCTGAGCCTGTTTTATCCACTCGACCTCCAGCGCCTGAACGAACTGCTTCGATGCTTTGACCAGTCAAGACACCATATTTTTCCGGTGCTGAATCGATGTGAAAGTAGACACCATCATTCGCTTGGTAGGCATTTCCTTTGTCGATCAAGTCCTGAGTGATTCGAATCATATCGTCAACATAGTCTGTGCATCGAGGATAATCATCGGCCCGAAGAATGTTGAGTGCGTCCATATCTTCGTAATACGCTTCGATGTTTCGATCGACAAGGGCTTTCCAATCCCCATCTAATTCATTGGCTCGGACAATGATTTTGTCATCGATATCCGTGAAATTTTGGACATAGTGCACATCATAACCAGATGATTCAAGCCAGCGGTGAATCAGATCAAATGCCAAATAACATCTCGCATGGCCAAGGTGACATCTGTCGTAGACAGTGACCCCACAGACATACATCGAAACTTTGCCAGGCTCCATGGTCGAGAAATCTACTTTCCCTTTTCGACGTGTATCGTGCAGGCGGAGTGGCATCGGATTCAGCCTGCGGTGAGGTCTGCTTCACTTGAAGGTTAAGACAGTCGAGCGTTTCCCAAGCCCATGAGCGAAGCAATTGCTGCGAACGGAACGACGATTTTCGTCACTGGTGTCAACGGGCATATTGGGAACCATATCGTCAAAGATTTGCTCACTCATGGATACAACGTCAAAGGGTCAGTGAGGGACCTTAGCGACCCAAAAAAGGTCGACCATGTTCGTGAACATGCAAAAGTGCTTGGCGTAGAGGAGAGGTTGGAACTCGTCCAAGGTGACGTGCTTGATGCCGATGGTTGGGAAGACCACATGGTTGGGTGCCAAGGTGTGTTTCATACCGCCACTGTGTATTCAACGAGCGGAGATTCAACGGTCATTATTGACACAGCAAACAAAGGAACGCTGCACATCCTCAATGCGGCTAAAAAATGTGATATTTCAAGGATCGTCTACACCTCGAGTATTGCCGCTGTGGGTTCAATACCAAAAGGTCGTGAAAAGACTGAAGACGATTGGCAGACCGATCGTTCGTCACCATACGTCATTGCCAAAACTGAATCTGAACGATTAGCCTGGGAACTCGCAGAGCGTTTGAATCTCGACCTTCGAGTGATCAATCCAAGCGGCGTTCTTGGTGGTGGATTTGTGAAACCAACACCAAGCGTTGAGTGGTTTGATGATGCGATGAAAGGTTTGTTTCCTGCCGCACCAAAGATTCCAATGGCCTTTGTCCATGTCGTCGATGTTGCTGTAGCTCACAGAAAAGCGTTTGAGATTGATGAGGCTCAAGGTCGATTCATACTTGCACCACACAATAATTCGACGATTGCCGCAGTCTGTCGTAGGATACGGGAACTCCACCCACACACAAAATCACCAAAGCGAGCCATTCCAGTGTCGTTGATGTCAATCGTCGTGTTCCAAGATTGGGTGATGAGTTGGTTTGGCGCACCAAGGCGAATGACTCGAAAGGCTGTCAAAGGCTACTTTCGAGGTGATGCAAACCTTTCTTCTGAAAAAGCAACTCGAGTATTAGGCATGGAATGGCATTCATTTGATGCGTGCATAAACGACACTGTGGGGGAATTCAAGTGATTGACTGGAGCGGTGAACACGGGCTGCAGATCGGAACATCTGTGGTGCGAGATGAGCACCTTTTGAAAGGCACATGGCTTCTCATCCTGCTCACTGCTCTCACTTCGATGACCATACACTTGCTCTCTGGAAACTCCAGAGCGATTCCTTTTTTCATTTCTGAATCAGACTACCCGGGCTTTGAGCGACTGGTGTTCACTGCTGGTTTCACATTCGCAGGAGTGCTTTTGTGCGCTCTTTCAATGCGCCTTGCTCATACCTTTGATTCGACTTCTAACCAAAACCTCAGTCATGTAGCGAAGTGGTTAGGTCTGATCTCTGGCGTTTCGTTAATCTGTATGTCATGGTTCAACACGCATGACCATATCATCATCCACAGCATGTTCGCGATGGCGGTGTTCATGGGTGGCTATGCATGGTCGTTCACCACTCACCTTACCCTCTCCAATACCCCCAGCCTCGGTCATGCTCGTAGAAAAGTCTGGATGGTTGTCGGCGCTGTTTCATTTGCAGTCATGAACCTCTCATTGGCCCGCCCCGTGCGGACGCATGTGATCGATGGAGGACTTAGGGACGGTACTGAAATCATGAATCTGTCTCAATCTGGGATCAACATCGCCGCCCCTGCAGAATACATTTTATTTCTCAGCTTAGCGATGATGCTTGCATCATTTCGATTTGACCTCGAGGCAAGAGGAAACGCTTCGGAAGAAGTCACACCTCGTCAATGAAGGTCGGCAAGTGCAAGAAGTTTCACATCAAGTGACGACAATGGGACGCTCGATGGATCAACGCCCTGCTCACATTCGCTGCGCCAGACCTTGATGTGCATGTCTCTATGGGAGAGCACATGCTGAATCTCACCAAGGTATTCCATCCCTTCAATATCGAACGTTTCGGCGAGGGGGGGTCCCCACATGCCAGCCAAGATTCCAGAATCATCTCGTTGTTCTAGTTCAGGCATACCATTGGCATCAATGCGAAGAATACACATCAAGTCAATTCGTTTCTTCTTTCGTACTTTTGGAGCAGGATACTGGTCCGGAGTCGTGGTTCCTGTGCATGATTCGATCACAGGACAAATGCTGCACCGTGGGCTCTTGGGCGTGCAAATTGTAGCGCCGAGTTCCATCACCGCTTGATTCCAGGCTCCAGCATCGGGTTGCCAAAGCACATCATCAGCCCATTGTTGAACTTCTTTTTCAGATGGTTGTTTGATGCTTTTTTGGCGAGCCATGACCCGTTTGACGTTTCCATCAACGCATGCAATCGATTCACCGTGAGCAATGCTGGCTACTGCTGCTGCAGTGTATGGGCCGATGCCTGGGAGTGATTCAAGTTGTGCTGCTGCGGTTGGCAAGACGCCACCAAAACCACCGTTCTCAACCGGCGAACATACGACTTTAGACAGTTGGAAGAGACGACGTGCACGACTGTAATAGCCTGCACCCTGCCACAAGTAGAGGACTTCTTCCTCTGTCGATTCAGCCATGCTTTGGATGGTTGGATACCGGTCAAACAAGCGTTGCCAAAACACGACACCCCTGCTGACTTGAGTTTGTTGGAGAAGTATTTCAGACAGAAGAATCGGCCATGGATCACTGAGTGTTCTCCAAGGCAGGTCCCTTTGATGCTCTGCAAACCAAGCCAACAATGAGGCTTGGTCGATGTGTTGGCTCACAAAGCCACCTCTTCACATCAAGCTTCGGCTTCTGCAGCTGCTGCTTTCTTGGCTTCAATCGCAGCATCATTCGCCTTAATCTGTTCCCAGACGATTTCTGCAATGTCTTTGACTTCCATCTCGGAATCAATGGCAGTCAAACCATCGCTGACCATGGTCGAACAGAAAGGACATCCAACCGCTACGGTTTCTGCTCCGGTTTCTGCAATCTCTTTGGCCCGGATGACATTGACGCGTTGGTCTGCATCTTCTTCCATCCACATTTGAGCGCCACCGGCGCCGCAGCAGAAGGATTGCTTTCCATGGCGTTCGATTTCCACATCAACTCCACCAATCGCATTACGAGGTGCATCGAGTTCGCCGCCGATGCGCCCGAGGTAGCACGGATCATGGAAGGTCACGGATGGATCATGTTTTGGATCTGGAAGTTTTCCTTCTTGCTGGAGATGATTGATGAGTTGTGAGTGGTGCATCACTTCGATGTCTTCACCGCCATAGTCTTTGTATTCCTTACCAAGGGTATGGAAACAGTGAGGGCACGAGGCGACAATCTTCTTGACACCAATCTCTTCGAAGGTGGCAAGATTTGTTTCTGCCAACATCTGGAAGAGGTATTCGTTTCCGGCTCGTCGGGCGGAGTCTCCACTGCAGCCTTCTTGCATGCCAAGAATACCGACATCAAGACCGGCTTCTTTCATGACGCTGATGGTGTCTCGAGCGACCTTCTTGTTGCGTTCATCAAAGGATGCAGCACAGCCTGCGAAATAGATGTACTCCGCTGGTTCTGCCACCTTGACGTCAAGTCCATCCGCCCAATCTCCACGCTCGTGAGCCGGCAAACCATAGGGGTTTGAATCCGATTCAAGATTCTCAATGGTCGCCATAAGTGGCATGATGGTATCTTCGACGCTTTCGTCAAATTCCATACGCTCCATCATCAGGTGACGACGGGCGTCGGTAAGTTTTGGAACATGGTCGATGTAAATCGGACAAGCTTCAACACAAGCATGGCAAGTGGTGCATGCCCAAATCGCATCTTCGCCAAATCGAGCAATGATGTCTTGTTCAGGTGTTTCCCCTGCCATTAATGCGGTTGAATTGTCGTTTGCATAATGGCGAACATCGTGAATGATTTGCATTGGGTTAAGGGCTTTACCACTTGCATACGCAGGGCATACGTCTTGGCATCTAGCACATGATGTGCACGCCCATCCGTCAATCAAATTTCGCCAGGTAAGGTCGGTGTAGTTGACCGTACCAAAGGATTCAATGTCAAGATCATCGAGGAGAACGGCTTTGCCATCTTCCCCCCGTGCGAGAGGTTCCATGGTCGCCATCGGGCGCATGTCATGGAAGAATACGTTCGGGAAGGCCATAACCAAGTGCATGTGCTTTGATAATGGAATCAGGAACATGAAGGTCGAAATAGCAAGCATGTGCATCCAGTAGGACGCAACAACAAGTACGGTGCTTGGTGAGATACTTTCTGCAACCCAATAGCCGATTGGCTCCCATGTCGCTGAGACGCCGGCCTCACCAGCTTCCACGAAAAAGGAGGTGACTGTAATGGTCATAATTAGGAGCAGAATGACATTGCCTTCAAGTTGTGATTTACCCTTCAATTTTTCAGGAGTAAAGACAATTCTGCGCAACAATGCTGCCATACAGCCAATCAAAGCGATGGTGTAGCCTGTTTCTACAATTAGATTCCAAGGACCTCGTACAAGGTCTGGTAAAATGTGGTGTGAGAAGTAATTGGCAGTGGCTAAATCAAACATGTCGGTGGACAGCATCAAAAATCCCCAGAACATGAGGACGTGAATTCCACCAGCAATCTTGTCTTGTAATACACGCTTTTGGCCGAGCCAACCTGTGATCACTTCCTTGATTCGAGCCCCCCAATTATCGAACCGGTCATCGGGCGCACCGACCATCACCAAACGTGTCGCTTTGACGACTTGGTAGAGGAAAAAACCCCCTGAAATGCCGCCAAGCACGAGCAACAGCACCCAGCCAGGGAGCGGCCCGTACGACATTGAGAGTGGGTGTTCCATGGCCCTTCACCAAAAAAGGAGCAAGCCCCTTTACCCTACCCAGCCAAAACCAATGTTTCAATGCACCGTAATATTCTCTTCAAATTAAGCCACCTTTCAACAAGGGATATGAAGCGCCGGTTCGTGGTTCCCATCAGGCGGCGAAAAGGAATGTTGGTTGAAGCGAGCGCCCCTGGAAAGTGCATCTTGTTCGGGGAGCACGCAGTGGTCTTTGGCCAACCTGCCGTAGCGGTAGCAATTGAACAGCGCATAAAGGTCAGCATCCAGCCTTCACCAGATGAACACTGGCGCCTTGAGGGGCACCGACTCGATGCCAAAAAGCACCCCCATCTCAACACATTGAGGCATCGACTGTGGCCTACCAAAGACGGCGCACCACCCCTTTCCATTCAAATCACAGGCGATATTCCACGCGCCTCAGGACTCGGATCTTCCGCTGCATTAAGCGTGGCAGCGTGTGCTGCGCTCCGAGTGGCCCGGGGGCGATGGATGGTTGAAGCAAGAGACGGGGTTCATCATTGGGCTGAAGGCTATTCAAGTTCCATTGGCGATACGGATGCCTACGCTACATTTGATGATCAGAAGGCTGGGTTAAGGCCCTCAAATTACGATAATCGAACCCACATGATTCACGCTGAATCTGCTCTTGATCTTGATGAATGTGCCGTACTTGGACACGCTGTCGAAGCTGCGGCCCAGGGCGGAAGGGCATCGCCGATGGACGCCTCAACATGCGCTCACGGCGGTGTTGTTTTGCTGAGTGATCAGGTGGAAGAAGATGCAACTCATCTTTATCGAAGAGAATTGGAAATGAGTGATGGAAAACGAACTTGGGAATTGCACGACCTCGAGGTACCTGAAGGTGGCGATGATCTGTTTTTGGTCATTGGTAATACCGGAGTGCATGCCCCCACATCTGCACAAGTGGCCAAGGTTGCTGAGGCGATTGGTCAGGAGCCGGAACGCATGAAGGAAATTGAAACGATTGGAACCATTGCTCGAAGGGGGATCTTGGCATTGAAAAATGGCGATTATGATGCCGTGGGCCGTGCGATGACAGAGAATCAAATTATGCTTCGCGGCCTTGGTGTGTCATGCCCTGAACTCGATGCACTGATTCGAGCTGCCGCCCCAACATCCCTTGGAGCAAAATTGACTGGAGCTGGTGGCGGTGGTTGCATGGTTGCCCTCACTCGGAACCCAAAAACAACGAGCGAAGCGATTGAACTTGCCGGTGGAAGGGCCTTTATTTCGAAATTTGGAAACGAAGGTGTGAGGGTTGAAACGATTGAACGTATGCCGATATGGAGTCCCGATTCATAACCGCCCGCAGTGGTGCATTTAGGAATAAAATAGAAGCAAGGCGTCTGCCTTTTATTTATATACTGGTTATATATCGGTGGTACTATGACTACCGATGAAGAACGTCTAACTGTTGTGAACGTGGTTGCCAGCACACGTGTTGCTGAGGAACTTGACCTACCTGACATCGCAATTCAGTTGAATTGTGAATACGAACCTGAACAATTCCCAGGTGTCGTCTACCGTGTCACTGAACCAAAACTTGCGATTCTGATGTTCCGATCTGGCCGAGCCGTGTGCACCGGCGGAAAGAACGAGGACAACATTCACACTGGAATCGAGCGAATGATTAACGATTTGCGAGCTGCAGGTATCGAAACCTGGAACCTCGACCAAGTCGAAATTGAAGTTCAAAACATGGTTGCAACCTACGCACTTCACTACCCTGAGGATTATCCTGGAAACGACAAATTCACTGGCGAACCTCAAGCAGGCGTTCCTCGAAAATTGAACCTCAACAACTTGACCTTCCACCTACCATTCGACAAGGTCGAATATGAACCAGAGCAGTTCCCCGGCCTTATCTACCGACTTGACTACCCGAAGGTGGTTTGCTTGATCTTCGGCAGTGGAAAAATGGTCATTACTGGTGCACGTCACAAGGATGAAATTCTCGAAGCTGTGGAAATCATCAAGGACGAATTGGCAGATTTGTTGGAATACTGATTCCAGCCAAATTCCATCCTCTTAGAGGAGAAGCGTTGATGTTCTATTGAATGAGTGGCGTAGCATGCGCCCGAACCTCAGGCGAGCCGCCTCGGCAATTTCGCTCGTGGTTCTTCTGTGTTTTAGTGTGCAAACTCCGATGCTTACGGTTGACTTTGAACACGAGAAAACACCAGCACGAAGCGCAGGTGGCGACCCTGGTGTCAGCGATGTGCCTACATGGAGGGTGGGCGATAAATGGGTCTACTCTGGGACCTTCGATCCAACACTGCTCGTCACCGACACTGGAGTTGAAGCAACTGTTGGCGAAATCTACGGCGACACGACAATGGAAGTTCTCGATATCTCTGAACGAAGTGTGGACAACATGTCTGTTCTAGCCTACACTCTGAAATCCTCTGCTAATTTCGATAAATCGGGTGTGTCGCTCGAAGGGTTTGGGGGGAATGTCTACATCACATACAGCCAAACCGAGTACCTCAGAGTAAGTGATCTTGCAAGTTTGCGAAGCGACCTTGACATGTACATTCGATTTGTCCCCTATGGAATTTCAAGTTTGACCCAAATCCTTGGTGACATTACCATCAGCACAACCTACAGCCCTGTCTCTGAGACCTATGATTTCCCATTGCGATTGAATGAACAATGGACAACCACAACAACCTCCTCTGCACAGTGGTCGGGTTCCAGCGATTACATTACGCCATTCCCAGTTCCAACAAGTGATACCAACAGCACCACTTGGGAAGTGACCAGCGTTGGTAAACCTCGCAATAGTTTTGGCCAAACCATCGGCTATGGCGGTTGTAATTCCTCATATGAATTACAATCGGTGAACAGTGCTGGTGCGCCAACTGGCTACCGATGGTATTGCCCAGAGGTGTCCAATTACGCTTGGCTTCATACTTCAGATGATATCGGTTTGACGATTGATTTCAGACTCAAGCGGTACATGCCGGTTGGGGCAAGTGGTGTTGACGAATACAGTAACCCTGGGAGCCGAGATGAATGCTTGGTGGTTGATTTGGAAAACTCCATCACCGCGCTCAATACGCCACTTGGCGTTTGGGTCAACGCCTCAAATTCTTGCTTTAATCCAACGAGTGGGCTACCGATTGAACTTCGCCATGAGACCACATCTTCGGTGTTGACAGGGACCACTGCTGCCAATGGGAGTGCGTTTTTCACCATTCAAGTTGGCCAAGAAAAAGACTCATCCGCAAGCCTACTCGATTGGGCAAGCCACGGCATTGTGGCACGCATCGACCCTGCCTCTCAATCTACCACAACCGTTGGCGCTTCGACCCTC
>DUIP01000142.1 GCA_013330285.1 Candidatus Poseidoniaceae archaeon | reverse complement strand
ATTTGGTCCCTCACTTCTCGGGGTTTTGGTTCCGATCTCAAACTGCTCAATACCAACAATGCACTGCCTTGGGGTCTTGCGTTCGGTTATGCGTATGCCGGCAGTGTTGCCATGATCAGTTCTGTTGTTGATGACTTCCAAACCGTGATGATGCTCGGTCACATCATCGCTGCAATCACAGGTATTGCAATGCATAGGTCAGTGCTGGCGAAATTACTTGTCCGTCACCATGAGGATCAAGAAATTCAAAAGATTGTCGAGCATGTTGAACCCCTCCATACCAAAGAAGAGGCGGCAAACCCTGAGCCTCAAGCCACTTCTGACTTGAGTGAGGAAGGAAATGAGACCAAAGAGGAAGACTGGGATGGGGCGTTGGATAACGACTGGGAAACGCCAAAAGATATTGGAATCAAGGCTGAAGTCGAATGGGAAGACGTGATTAACATCGAAGATTAATCCGAGGGTTGGATTCCAGCAAGCAAGGTCACCACTCGAATGGTGTCCTCAAGATCTTCACTGACCCTTGCTCCAAGGATCACCTGTGCATCAGCATCGAGTGCCTCTGTGAAGATGTTCGCTACTGCATCAACCTGACCAATGGTCATACCAAGACCTCCTTCGACCTGAATCAAACAAGCGCTAGCACCACCGACATCCAAAGCAGACAGAGGCGCCATCATCGCCGACTGCAAAATTGATTCAGGATCATCTGGGCGACCTGTGCCAACGAGCATCGTTGCTTCACCATCCTTGTCAACGATGGCTCGTAAATCCATAAGGTCGAGGTTGATCAATCCCATACGCATCAACGTTCGAACCAAACCATCCACGAGGTCTTCAATCCATTCAGCACCCATTTGCCAATTCTGGCCCTGTTGTCTTGCTTGACGGGCAAGACGATCAAGGGAGAGTCGAACGGTGACATGGGCAACATGTTGAAGGCGTGTAAGGCCGGATTCTGCGATTTCAGTACGCGTTTCTTGGACTTCAAACGGCATGGCTGCCACAGCTAAAACAAGCGCCCCAGATTGTCGTGCTTGCCGAGCAAATTCATGAGCGGCCCCTGTCCCAGTTCCTCCACCAAGTCCAGTTAACAAGATGACCAGTTCAACCGGCTTTAGAATGGTATTTGCCAGAGCGGTGTAGCCCCTCATTCGCTGCTCTGCCAATGGAGGTAAAGCCGCACAACCAACCGAATCAAGGGTATGACCGAGCCTTAGGATGTGAGCGCTTCCTGCGTCAACAAAACTTTCGTCATCAGCGTCGATGAGCAAAACATCAGTATCGCTCGTGCACCGGGCTTTTGCACCCTTAGCCCAAGCACAACCAAGCCCACCAACTCCTGCGATGAGGATTTGGTCTGCATCCATGACCCCTCCTTGACACGATGCCAAATGAACTTTGGCGATGAGGCATGGTGCTCAAACGTAGCGAAGATAACGCCGTCGGGCGTCCCTTGCCCATGCGTTATCAGGTTCGATGGCTAACACCCGGTCATAGTATTCAATCGCAGTTTCAAACTCAGACAGGTGCCGGCCGTACAAATGGCCGAGATTGGAAAGCACAGGAATGCAGGATTCATCCGCCTCCAACATGGAAAGCAACAATCGCTCTGCAGCACCTAGATCATTGCGAAGCATCATCTCTTCAGCATCGTCAAGAAGTTGAAGTTGCTCTGTTGTCAAATCATAGACGTTGTCAAAACTCGTCGACATAGGTGCACCGGGTCGATGTCTACGCATCCCCTCAAAGAACCCTTCTGCTCTTTGGTCAAGCCAAGCGACCCTTTGCAAAGTGAGCAAATTTCGACCCTTTAGCACCCCCCCTAATAAACGAGTAATTTTTTTGACAAAAAACGGCACACTGCAAGGCACTGAACCAAGGATTCTACTGGTAATGTTTAAGGGGCCCACACGGGTCGGTTCAACCACATGGGTGAGGCTATGCTACGCGAGTCTATGACTTCAAGGACCGGACTGGTTGCCGGACTCATCTTTTTGTTGCTCTTGCCGGGGCTTGTGACCTCCTATCACACAGGCATTGGAGGCGAACAAAGCAACGCTGGCGAAACCATTGATGACGTGGCCAAGGAAGGCTGTTTATGCCACAATGGAGACGCTGACAATTCCATTCAAGTGATCCTTGATGAAGTCCCCTATGGATGGGTTGGTGGCGAAACATACACCATGACGCTCCAACTGATTGGCGGTCCATCTGCTACCGGCACCTACACTGCAGGTTTCGCCATGCGTGTTTCCACAGGTGTGCTCGGTGGAGAAGAAGTTCAGAACTGGGAAGAAGATGTGACCACCCTCACTCACACCGAGGCCTCCTCAGACGGAGAGGAACGGCATTGGGTCATCACCTGGCAAGCCCCAGCGTCCGGCGAAGGCACTGTGAACTTCTGGATCACTGGAAACTCAGTCAACGGCGACCAACTTCCAGGTGTTGAGGACAAATGGAACCAACTCCTCTTTGCCCTGCCAGAAGGCGATGACACAACCGATGCTTTGGGCACCCGCACCCTCTTTGCCGGTGATGGAAACGTCAGCCCACCTGAGCCAAGCCATCACGGCGTTGACCTCCACCACATGGGTGCGAAACTGCGCGCTCACTGGCTTGGACTGCTTGGATTCGGTGCAGTTCTTGCTGTTGTGGCATTCGCAGGATTCCTCCTCCGCTACAGTTTTTCGACCTCCTACAAAGGACGAAGCAACCAATTGAGGCTTCGATACAAGTTAATGCGAAGAGGTGACCAGTGATGGACGACACAATTTCCACCCTCCTCAGAGGTGTTGCAAAAGGAACGATCAGCGTCGAAGACGCTCGAAAAGCCCTTGAGAACGCTTCGTTGACCGAAGAAGAAATGGTCTCAGCCATCGACCATGGCGTGTTCAACCCTGTTGAACCGGGAACCATCGTCAGCGCCTCCTTAGCGCCTTCAGGCGGCTCTTACCTGACCATGATGTTCTTCGTCTGGGGCATTTTCTGGTCGTGCTATTGGGTGTTTTCCCTCATCTATGGACTTGCCAAAGGTTGGGATCAACAACAACTCGCATACCACCTTTCCATCACGCTCATCACGTTGTGCATGATGGGCATGGTGTACCTCAAATTCGTTTTGCCTGATACCATTATCGTCAAGCATGCACAGAACAAGTTTGTTCCTGAACATACCAAAGACTGGAAGGAGTACAAGTGGTGATCCATCATGGCACGTGAATACGAACTCAAACCAGCACCTGCTGATGCAGCATTGGCCGCCGAAGTCGGCGGCTCATACGTCAATCGGCGTCAATTCTTGCGCTATGGATTCAACACAGCAACTGGTGTGCTCGCCGCCTCACTCGGTGTTCTTGGCTTTGCATCGATCCTTCTGCCACCAGGTGGCAGCACCGCTGGAGATCTTGGCGTGGTCTATTGGGCCAAAGGACGCGAAGACGAAGCATGGTATGGGGCTAAGCACCTGCAGTTGATGACCAAGACTGATTTCGTCGAAGAAGCTGCCAAATCCAGCACCGGAACCGCTGGAGCAGCCGGCATTTGGAACGGAGTTCCAGTTGTCGTCAACTATGTCAACCACTCAGAAAACAAAGACACGCCAGAGTCAAGTGGTCTTGCTCGATTCCAATTCATGGAAGGCGTGGATGAAACTGGAAAAACCATTGGTCACTTTGAAGATTTGAGTGACCAAGACCCTCGAATTTTCCCCTCCGAGGACCTCGTTATGATCTTCGGACGCTGCACACACCTCTGTTGTATTCCGGGTTGGCAACTCGTTTCCAACTCATTCACTGAAGATTCGTGGACACCTGGCGGTGGCGATGACGGGGGCACCAAACTGTTCTGCATCTGTCACTCCTCAAGGTTCGACCCTACGGCATTGGAAATGAACACCAACCGAAACCGATCGAACGGTGCTACATTCAACTATGCAGGAATTCGTAAGGCTGGCGGCCCTGCCCCTGTTGGCCTACCACTGATTCCAATCCAACTCAATGGTGATGTCATCGAAGGCATCACCGATTACATCGACTGGTACACATACTGCGACTGAAGGTGATACAATGACAACAATGTTCTGGATTCTTTGGTTCTTCATCGCCTTCGTTATCGTCTTGGTAGCGCTGACCCTTCGCAAGGAAAACGACGATCTACCGCGTCGTGAAATCCTCCGTGCCGTTGAATCAACCGGCAAGATGGGCTTCGCTGAACGGTTGTTCTTGTGGATCTTCTCGTGGCTTGATACGCGATTCCGTCTGCAAGATTACTGGAACATGTCGAAAGGGGCATACTACAACATGCACCGACAGATGCCATTGACGCACGCAGAGAAGTACAAACTCCGAATCATTTGGTATTGGTACCCTCTGTACTGCCTTGGTGGTATCTCATTCCTCTCGTTCATCATCTTGGTCATCACTGGAACCGTTCTGGGCATCTACTATGTCCCAGGTGGCGAAGGTGACCCGTCGCCAGCCTACGCAAGCATGCAGTTCATCATGACTGAACTACCGTTTGGCTACATTATCCGGGCTGTACACCACTGGGCGACGCACTTCATGGTCGCAAGCGTGTTCTTACACATGTGTCGAGTTTACTTTACTGGCGCATACCGAAACCCACGTGAACTCAACTGGTTGATCGGTGTAGCATTGATGGCACTGACCATTGTCTTTGGCTATTCTGGCTACCTTCTCCCATGGGATTCCCTTGCCTACGGTGCTGCTGTCATTGGTATCAACTTGGCAAATTCAAGCCCATTGGTTGGAAAGTACATTGCAACGTTGCTGTTCAGTGGCTCTTCACTCACCCCACGAACCGTGACACGAATGTACTTCATTCACGTGTTTATTCTCCCTGTGATTGTGACAACTTTGATCATTATTCACTTGTTTATTGTATGGGTACAAGGCATTGCGGAGCCACATTGATCTTGGAGTGATGAAATATGGGACTTATTGAGAACCTAGGACGTGTTGCTTCCTCCTACATGGAGGAAAAAGAACAACTCCAGACTGCTGGAGAAAAGCGTGTACGCACGCGAACAGGGCATGGTTTCTGGCCACAGGAAGTGCTCCGTGACTCGAT
>DUIP01000205.1 GCA_013330285.1 Candidatus Poseidoniaceae archaeon | reverse complement strand
GGTGATCGTTGGAGATGAATGGTTGAACGCTCATGGGCTATGACGGCAAGCGGTATGCTTGTGTTTGTCTTTTTATCTTCAACCGCCGGTCGCACAAGCAGTGTTCCACTCCCGAGGTGATCTTCCTTTGCGTTTCGAAGGGCTAACCCAACTCTGTCACCTGCCAAAGCAGCAGGGACATCATCATCCATCACTTGGAGAGATTTGGCATTCCCCGTTCCATTCGCCGGAAGAAGAACAAGCTCATCGTGTACATGAACGGTGCCTGATTGGACATAACCAATCGCCACAAGTCCAATGCCTTTGACGTTGAAATATTGATCGACAGGAATCACCAACGGAGCCTCTGCATTTGCTCTCAATTCATCAGCAATGTCATCCATGAAGCCGTATAAAATCGTCCGAAGCTCGATACCGTCGCCTTGAGCAAAGGTCCAATCTGCTAAACCAGCCTGCTTGAACAACATTTTCGCCTGCTCTTCGTCGACCCATTCACCTTCAGGTGCGTTGATGATGGCCATTCCTTTGGTGAGCCCTGAACTTGCAAAAGCCACCAGTGCTTCCCCTAAGGTCGCATCGATACGTTGGACTTCGATGATGCCGACTCGGGCTGCGGAAAGCGCATTGAGAAATGGGCGCAGACGCTCTGGGTACTTTGCTGGCCGAATGATCGATAGAATTCGAGGTCCATCTGCACCGGATTCCTTGTGCACATAGGTGTGAACATCACGTTGGTCGGTTGGCTTTGCGATTTCACGAGCCAAATCATCGCTACCAACCATGGCTATGTTGAGTACAGGCATGTCCCGCCCACCAGCGAGGTCCACATCAATGTAGGGGTGAATCAGTCGGTTTTGTTGCTGCGCATTTGTTCTCGGATGCGCTCAGCATGGGCCCAATCTGCCTTTTCATCATCGGTTTGTGCCTCAAGTTGTGGGATTGGGATTGGTCGCATCATCGAATCGATGGCAACAAAGAAAAAGTAGCCTTCACAAATCTTCTTTTTCTTCCAGGTCGCCTTATCAACCGCCATAGCAGTGACTTTGGTACAGGCTGTATGTGTGCTGGTGAAGACGACTTTTCCTGTCACTTCCAACAAGTCGCCCTGCCGGGCAGGAGCGATAAATTTCAATGTGTCAATTGAAATGGTGACGAATTCACGATGGGCGAACTTCGAACAAGCAATGCCTCCAGCTTTGTCCATAATGGACAGAAGCCGGCCACCAAACAACGTGTCGTGGTCATTTGTGTCGCCCGGAAAAATGTGTTCGATGAGCGTCACGGGTTCTTTCGAGTAGTGTTCCATATGTTCCGCAAGGCCTTCACCCTCATGAACTCTGGGAAGGACAAACCGCTGAGGAGGTTGTTTCATCATCTCAATGCATGACCGCCAGAGATGGATGAGTTCAACGTGTGAATCTCTCAAGTGGCATGGGTTCAACGGTGGCATGTTCCTTCGTGAAATGCTTCGTCGAAGTGGGTTCGAATTTGACCCCTTATTCGGAGGCGTGAGTCCGATGCGATTTTAGGTGAAAGAAACCTCGCCTAATGAGCAGGTGAGTCCATGACACACGATAACCGAAGTTTGAGAGCCCCATTGTTCCTTGTCGCATTGATGGTTTTAGCCCCGTTTGCGGGTGCTGCCAACGTGACAACATTCGCTAACCAAGATACTGAAGCAGACATCGAAATGCGTGATGGTGCTGCCTTTTTGGACCGAGACAGTGGCAGTATCGATTTGCCAGCAGGTGATACGGTGACAAGCGCAAGTATGGATCTCTCAGTCAACATGGTTGAACATGCTGCTCACCAGCGAATCGACACTGAAACCATGTCGAGGGTTTGGAACCCGAGCTATAACAATCAACTTACGAAGTTCTCTAACCAGTCTCATTTTACTTTCGAAGACGGTGCTACTGCAACACCAGTCTCGTTAACTGCAGAAGGATACCTTACCGATTTCGAAGAAACCATGGGTGGTTTCGTCGATCAGCGGGATTTCTATCAAAAGTGGTATGGTTTTGACCACGGCGAAACCAGCGGACAAGGTGGACCAGCACCTCCTGGCGTCCCTGATTGCTACTCTGGCACATACTGCTGGGGAACAGGTCTGAACGACAATGATTACACCGACAACGACTACAATCAAGGCAACAACTACGGATTTACCTATGCCCTCCATTCCCCCTCGATGTACATCGATCTTGCTCTGAAAGATACCACCGCCTACTTTGACTCCTATCACGATCTTGACCGCATTACGCCCGGCGGTACAAACCCTGCAATCAAGTACACCGACTGTGCTTACGTTCAGATTCGAACCTCCAGTAACGGCGTGTTCCCACCGGATGCTTCTGGCTTCCAATACATCGATATCGACATTGGTAATTCGACTGGCGTAGGCTATTCAAACGGCTACTACCGGGTCAGCACCGGCTCAAACAATGCTGGTGAAATCTACAACCAATGCAACCAAGTTCCATCAGGTGACTACGCTCTTGGCGGCACCTCAGTCAGCACTGGAAATCCTACTGGTTGGGCCAACATTGCGATTGACCTGATTCAATACGTCGGACAGTACATTCAACTTCGGTTTGTCTTGGACGACAACGACATCTCCGGCTCTGATGGCGGCGCAGCCGGTTGGTACATCGACAACTTCCGAGTCGGCGACCGATTGCCTCAAACAGCAACCATGGACATCAATGGTTTCCTCCCATCGGTTCAAAGTGGTGACAATCAACCAAACGGCTATGGTATCCTCACCATCGAATCCGAAACCACTTCTTCAGCCACCCTTTCGCTTGAAGTCATCGATTCTGCAACAGGCCTGACTGTCATCGACAACCATGGCAACCCAATGGTTGGCTTGCAAGGTAAAATCATCGAGTTGTGGGAGATCAATTCCACAGAATACCCCTCTGTTAATTTTAGGATGAGTTTTGATTCAGGTTCTTCTCGACTTTCGAGCCCAGTTTTCCATGGATTTAGCATTGGTACGCGTGTCGGAACCGGCTTCAATCAAACCGATGAGATGACCACGGGCGTCATCAATGGTGTCTGGGAGGCCGGAGGCGGAGAGCCGATGACCTATTCTCCATTGCTGACGGATAATTCGTACAATCCTGCCCTCCAACGAAGCAGCTTCTCGAAACCGATCACTCGAATTACAGCCCACGTCCAAGACGACTGTAGCGAAATACCTTCCATCGATCTTCAAGGGTATGGTGGCAACGGATTGGTTGGTATGATTCCAGACACGGAGTATGTCCTCGATGCTCCAATCTTTGGCTTTGAATCAATGATGTCCTATCAAAACAACTGTAACGTTGCAGGTCTATGGTTTGACCTTCACTTCGGTCACCACGCCGACAATTTCCAAGTTGATGTCGCTAATGATTCAAACGTCGACTGGGGCTTTGATGAGCCAGCATTTGGTTCATTTGGCCGCCAAACAAATTTCTTGCTCAACAAGATTGACGGAATCAATTACGGTACAGACTCCGCAAACATCAGCACCGATTTGACAGGTGTTGCAGAAGGTGGAAACTTCATGCTTCCCAAGGGTGCAGTCGTTCTCTCTTCTGATTTTGTCCTTGACGAAGTGATGATCCATTCAAGCACCGATCCAATGGAAGGATTCAATTTCTCAGTTCTTTCAGGAACCCAGGAAGAAAGCCTTGGAGCCATCGAAAACATCACACGAGCGCTCCCTGAATACCTCTCATCAACAGACCTTACCACCGCATTGAACTCGTTGCTGAACAACCCACTTGTCCCAGTGAGCCATGTCGATGCCTATGGAAACGAATGGATGACGTTCCGCTTCAAGGCGGATTCACCAAGTTCCGAAACTGGTGCCACAATGGTGATTCGAGACCTCGATGTCATCTACAATTTCACAACCACACTCGACAATTCTGATGGCCTTGACCTTGAGTTGAACAAGGGTGTAGCCCTTTGGACTGGTGGATCAATGGCCAATGTTGAAGTGGCTGTAACCTCGACAAGTGGAGGAGGATTGACCTTCTCCAACCTCGCTGTTGTCACAGCAAGCGGGTATGACAACACACTCAGTTTGACCGGAAACCCGGTCGGATTCTATCCAAACGGACAACTGTATGAGGTCGTGACCACTCACACCGTTGCGGCATCGACCACCTCATCTTTGGTTGAGAGTCGTTTGACTCTTGAATCCAATACTGGTACAGTCGTGCTTTCGTATTCTGATGCGATGGGCTTTGCTGAGGCTTCAGACGTCAACGATTTAATTACGCTTGAATCCACCTCGATGCAATCTGACATCACCGATGGAAAACAAATCACCTGGCGATTCATCGTCAACTCATATTGGGAGGATACCGATGAAGTTCGCATCTATTCCGGCCTGCTTGCAGCAAATGGTGTCAATGGGCTTCCATCGGCAGTTCTACTTGCTCCACCTGGCGGCAATGCTGTCGAGAACGATGCAATGATTACCAACTTCGAAGTTCGAAATGACATTGGTCTTGCTCAAGATTTGGACAATGGTAAATCCAATCAAATCGTGAACATCGCTGGTAGCATCCGACTTGAGAACCTCGACATTTCCCCTGACCCAAGCCGATATTACATGGTTTTAGAGCAGAAGACAATCAACACATCCGATGAGAACTTCTCGGTCGAATGGGTCAGCGTTGACAACCAATCGGGTGTGATTGGTGGCGACTTTGACCTCAACATCGATCTTGGCTTTGCAGCAGGTGATGAAACCTACAGGTTCCGAATTGACGGCTACGAAGGCGGCGACACGTTGTGCCCTGCAGCAATATACCGCCCAGACAGCGACTGTGCCATTCCGTTCAACCTCTCCATCGACACACTCGACCCGAGCCTGCTCAATGTAAAAATCCTCAACGGTCAAGTTGACCCGTCATTGGAAAGCAATTGGAGGACAATGGTCGATGACACATGGGTTGTGCCATCTGCCAACCAACAAATCCGTCTCAGCGCTTACGATTTGCCAAATCCACCAGCAACCCTTGACATCAAGATCTGGGTCGAAAACGATCACGATACAAATGGTGACGGCATTGCAGATGCGAGCGAATACATCACCGTCACAGTCAATGACGATGGCGAAGCACCGTTCGCAAACTACTCTGGAAGCTTCAGTGATATGGCCAACATTGGTGCAGACCCTGTCGGCAAAGTCTCAGTTTGGATTGAAGGCTACGACCTTGCAGGAAACCCGATTGATGGAGGCGCACCTGGATTTGAAAACGATCACTTCACCTATGTCTCCATGAACTCGAAGTCTCCAGTCATTCGAAACTTCTTCATCGATGATTCAAAGGACGGTCGTTTCCTTAACTCGAACCAGCCTCAGTATGATGGAAAATGGAATCAAACCATGTACGCTGGCAACCAATACTCATTGGTTGTCGAAGCTAATGATGACAATGGATGGCGAGATATCTCGTACTTCCACATCGATCTTGCGGATGACCGTGACGACATGAACGTCTACTACTACCCTCGAAACCAATCCGCTTGGACCGACTCGCCTTGGATTACAATCCTCGAAGAAAGTGAAGTTTCAGATGGACCGCGCATGCTGCGAATGGATGGTGGCGCACTGATCGATCCGTTCGAAGCGGACTTCATGCTTGATCTACCAATTCGAATCGATTGGGGTGTGCTCGGTGCGACCACTGCACTCAACAATCCTGTGCTCTACATGCAAGACCTTGACAACCCAAGGTACCGAATGCTTCCTGCCCCAGGAAGGCACATCCAAGACTGGTACTACAGCGACGGTATCCAACTTGACTTCCGAACTGATGAAGTCAACGATCTCATGGTTACACCAGTGTTTGAAGATCTCTCTGAACCACAAACAGAAGATGTACGCAAAGGCTTCGTTTACCCCGGTGACACCATTGCCTTCCACGGTCAATACGCTTACTTAGACGGAATCAACAACAACGTGTTCATCACTCCAGAGATCCCTCTCACCCTCGAGATTACGAGGTCGGCCGCTTTTGCTGATGGCGCGAAAGGATACGTTCCATTCCCGGGCGAAGTGACTTACCATACATTCACTGGTGGTGTCTTTGAAATCAACCTCACAGCAGCACCGGTTGCCAACGATTACCAATATTCGTTCCGTTTGTGCCCATTCGATGATCCAACCACTGCTCTCGACGATGCCATTTCCTGTGGCAATGATCAAACGGGCCTCCCTGAAGGGGCCGTCGATACCACGCCAGCAGTGTGCGCTGGTTCGAGTTCGTATGGCTGTTCGACATTCAACATCAAGGTCGATGGCAACCCTCCTGAAGTCAACACCGATTCCTGGACTGCTAAGCGCGGTGCAACCGGTGAGGTCATCTCAGGCGACATGCCAACCTCGACCTACCACTGTGTCGATGTTGAAGTGGTTCTCAAGGAACGTGAAGCACTCTTCCAAGGTGATGTCAATGTGGCTTGGGCCTTCTACTCCGATGCGAGCAATGACATTCTCTGGCCGATTTACCGAACGTCGTTTGGTGACGAACCAATGATGGCAGAATTGACCCTTTCACCGCTTGGCGGCTCCTACGCTGCCTCCGCATCTTGCATTGATTTGTGGCCGTTGGAAGAGGGCCAATTTGAGCCTGATGAAGAACAGATCAACAATGTCGAACTCGTCATGTGGATCGATGCGAAGGACTCTGCAGGAGCCGGCGTCATCTTTGGTGGTGGGCCCACTGAAGAAGGCGGCATTGCAGCAATCTTCTCCAGTTCAGAAGAACACAAGTCGAACTACCGTTTCATCCACGAGGAACCAAGTTTTGCTGTTGAAAACACAATCTTGACACCTTCTTCACCAGAAGTCGGCGAATCTATGGAACTCCAAATCGAAGTTCGTAATGACGGAACAATGGCTGGTGGAACCACCCTTTCGGTGCGCTCCGTCACCGCAGGTGGTGTTCCAGTGCTCGAAGGAACCGTCGAAACTGGCGACATCAATATTCTTGACAAGAAATGGGTCACGATTGAATTGACAGAATTTACCCAAGCAACGACTGGAATGTACTACCTCATCTCCGATGACACCACAAACGAACTCTTGTACAATGGTTCAGCAGAAGGTGAACAATTCAACGTCAAGGTACAGAGTGAATCGGACGATGGAACGACCGTCTTGCTCATTCTTGTGGCTTTGATCACCATTGTCGCCATCCTTGGTGTTGTTGTTTTCGTTCTCGTACGCCGAGGCGATGGTGAAGACATGTTTGCTGACGATGAATACGAAGATGAGTCAAGTAAGGCTTATGTTGAACTCCCAGGACAATCAACACCTGCTCCTGCAGCAAATGTATCTCCGGAAATGGCAGATGCAATGGCGAAGTTCCCACAATGGAGTCAAGAAGAAATTCAAGGCTACTTTGACCAAGGATGGAGCGTTCAAGCACTCCAAGATTGGGTTAACGAACAGTGAGCGTGGCTCTTTTGCCAGAGCGACTGGATTGGGCTGACCACACGTGGTCCGACCCTGATGGAGGCCAAATCATCCTTCACGGCGTCCTTCCAACCGTGGTTTACCCTCGTTCGATGCGTCCTCGAATCGAATGGCACGGTCTTGCACTTTTGGAAGCACCCGATGTTGTCGACATGTGGGTCCAAGAGGAAAAAGACGAAGCAGAGTCACCGGGAGTGAACCTTGCTCACGGCTTGATCTCTGGTGGAGCTATGGCCATTTATCTCGATGAAATATCACTCGTTGAGGATGTGACATCCGGCCGTTTTCCAGATCCGGAACCCCGAAGATTGCATAGGAATGCAGAACGACACCAACGTCCGGTGTATTTTGTCGAACCCACTGCCGATGATGAGAGGTGGAGTGAACACTTGACCAATGAGGCCAAAGCAGCGTCCCATTGGAAAAAATTGCTTGGTATGATTTCCTTGGGTGGGAAGTGGCGAAAGCGAGTCAAGAAAAACATCTTCCTTGCTCAAAAACCACCAAAAGGAGTATCACCAAATTTTGGTTCTGCAGCCGTACTGTCGACCACATGGTGGGACCTCAATGAGTGGATCGTCGGTGAACCTGTGGTTGAAGCACGTGACCAAAGGTATGCAGAGCGGTTAAGAGGTGCACTGGCGGACTTACGAATCACTCATGGAAGCGACGCAGTGTTGCTTCTACCATTGTTTTTACCTCACAGAAATGCCGTTCTTGCGGCGCTTGAATCTCTTCCAGAACCAGAGGAGATTACTTCAAACACAACCGACACGGCCGACACAGAGGAGGAGTGAGCATGGTGGCAAGCGCAATCGATGTACGAATCGAAAATCAACTGGTTCGCTTCGTCCCTCCTCGTCCCGTCGACCAAGATGCCGTCGTGGCCCAACTTGGTGGTCAACAAACTGGGGGGGTGGTCATCAAAGTCCTTGACCGACCACGTGCAACGATCGTCATCGACCAAGAGGGTCGAATTGTGGTCCATGGCACACATCGAGTCGAAGCTGCTCGAGCGGCTGCAAAGGAACTCATGCTCCGTCTTGGGCGTGATGACGCTGGTCTTGAGACTGAACTCGGCCCCGTTGTTGCTTCATTCGAATTTGGCCAAGCGCTCCTTGTCGAGAACGTTGTAGGTGATTTCGGTGCTGGAACCGCCACCTTTGACGAACGATTGGGCTGCACCATCATCGAAGATTCTCGCCATAATCTCACCCTCCACATGTGGCCAAATGGACGATGTGTAGCCACCGATGCACGCCATCGAAACATGGTTGCTATGGCTGCAGTCTATTGGAAAGGGCGGTTTAGCGACAAGAACCTCTTGATTGAGCGCATTTGAGACCATCTTTCGCCCATGCGTTGAAAACCATCACCGTCTTCAGAAGCATGAGGGTTGGCTTTGAGTTCTGTTCAGCAATGGAATGGTCCAATCGTGGACAATCATTTCCACCTTAATCGTCAAGGCCTCTTTCTTCAAGCAGCTGGCGAGTTTAAGCGAGCGGGTGGAACCGATCTTATCCTTGTACACTGTCCTGATTTCCAATCACCCCCAACGACAAGGGAAGGTCATCTAGCGACCTACAACGATACGGTGGCGATGGCAGCGGAAGTTCGTGATGTGCATGGGCTTGGAGTACGTGTTGTCTTAGGGCCTCACCCGGCAGCCTTTGCCCATCAGTTTGAGGCTTGGTTGAATGAGGATGGTGAATCAGGTGCAGAACGCGCCATGGACAATTACCGCAACAGCATTGACGCGGCGGTTGAACTCGTCCACGAAGGAAAGGCACACGCAGTGGGTGAAGTGGGTCGGCCTCACTGGCCTGTGAGCGACCGGGTCTGGGACCTATCGAATCTCTTGTTAGAAGAGACCATGGCCATGGCCAAAAGAGAGGGCATTACGCTTCAGTTGCACGTGGAGGGGGAATTAGAATCAACCTATGCCAGCCTTGCACAAATGGCAGATAAGGTGGGCTTCGATAAGCAACGACTGGTCCGACATTACGCTCCTCCAACACTGACTTCGAGCATTACCCAAGGGGTGACACCAAGTGTGTTGATTGGGAAAGGCGCCATCGAAGAGGTGCTTGCCACCGCAGAATCATCGAGCCACGGCTTCTTGCTTGAGACCGATTACATGGACGATCTGAGGCGGCCAGGCGCAGTACTTGGTCCTAAAACAGTTCCAAAACGGACTCAGCAACTCCTTCAGGCAGGCATTGACGAATCATTTCTGTGGAAAGCGCACCAAGAGTTGCCGGATTTATTGTACGGCCCCTCGGAATGAGATGAGCCAAAAAGGATGGTTCGGTACGGGCCCGATTCTCCATCACATTGATGAGATAGAGTCGCTACCGCAAGAGCATGGGACGCTTTGGCAAGACCTTCACCGCTGCGCTCGTGGTGGCTTTGTTCATGCTCCCTGCGCTGGGTACATCCGTCGCTGCACAGGAGTCGCCTCTGCCCGCAGTGCAACTTGATTGCGGGGCAGACCCTGTGATGGACGTTCACCCCAATTCCTACGAAGATGCGATCCTCGAATGTACCGTGAGCAACCCGACTTCAGCAAGTGAAGTCATCGAAGTCAGCAAAGTCGAATGGGATGGAGTCAATGTCGAAATGACCCTAAGCGAAGATGAATTTACACTCGCTGCCGGTGATGAAGAAACCTTCAATGTCATCTTTACTGGTCAAACACGGCTTCCAGCATCGCTGACCTATGGCTTTGAACTTGAGGCAAAAGTCACCTCGTGGAACGGATTGCCTTATGGACAACTTCCCGATGGACCTTGGGTCGTCAATCAATCCTACAGCGGCGATTTTTCTATTGCCTCGTATGGCATGATTGAACTTTCAATGTCTGACAAGACGACCCGAGAAATGACAGTAGCAGAGGAAGTTGACTTTACTTTCCAATTCACAAACAAGGGCAACGATGACGACAAAATACGAGTGACCATCGCAAATGAGGCCGATCTTGCAGCAGCAGGCTTCTCGTTCCCAACCGGTGCTTTTGTTGCTGAAGACGTACCATATCAAGGCACATCGAGCCTACGCACGCTCACAGTACGCTCCCCAGCTGAGTTGACAGCAGACATTCGATTACCTGTTATTTTCCAAGCAGAAAGCACAGTTGATCCCGACGCTCCAGCCAGCGAGATCACCGTGCAACTCAATGTTGTTGCTCCAGGCCAATCCGGCTCTTTCAGTGGCAACCTCGA
>DUIP01000076.1:22763-23551 GCA_013330285.1 Candidatus Poseidoniaceae archaeon | reverse complement strand
TGCTACCGTTTTACCCGGCGTGGCGATCGGTGAACATGCTGTCCTCGCTGCGGGCTCAACAGCCACCAAAGATGTGCCTGATAACGAAGTGTGGGCGGGCAATCCAGCCAAATTCTTGATGATGCGAAGTGAATATGAGCAAAAAGGTGGACGTTCTGATGGATGAGAAAGCAGTTATCGTGAATTACCTGCGGAAGTGTAACACCTATGCTGAAGCCTCAATTCAACGAAAGGAAGAACGTGGAGAATTGGATGAAATTTCTGCTTGGAAGTCGTACATTGCCTTCAATGATCATGCTATCGAAGAACTTGGAAATGGCAAACTCGACGCTTGGTTTACTCCAGCACCAACTCAAACCATGTCCGAAGCCTACCGAATGGAGGTGGACGAGATTGACCACCCTGTACGAGCTGGATGGTTGTCAGGATTGCTTTCCCCACGCCCGTTAATCGTGGCATCAACCCAAGATTCTGAAGGCAATCTCAACCTCGCCCCCTACACATCGGTGATGGCAGTCTCCACTGGACCGCCACTTCTGATTGCGTCATTCAGTTGCAACCGGAACGGCGTTTATCGAGATACACTCCACAACCTTCGAAGTACGAAACGAGCCATTTTGCACCTCATGCCGGCCAATCTTGCCATGGTAAAAGCAGTTGATGAGACTGCTGCGCCACTCCCTGCAAACGAGAGCGAATGGAACATGGCAGGCTTTACCCACCATGATGCAGACCCCTTGCTGATCAATGAAGCCGTTGCAGCAATTGAAGTTGAATACCTTGAGGAC
>DUIP01000076.1:19347-22334 GCA_013330285.1 Candidatus Poseidoniaceae archaeon | reverse complement strand
GATGTCCTGTGTCAACACGGGCATGACCGACTTACTCCGGCTCCAGCCCAATGGGGCGAAAAAGTCGCTAAACACTACAACCGTTGAAGATCAACGCAGAGCAACCCAGGTTGACTGTAGCCCTTGAATGAGGCTGGTTGAAGGCGCCCATCCAAGGTGATGGGTAGCCAATGAAACATCAGGCCAGCGACGTATGGAATCGCCATGATATCCGTCAGTAAATTCAATTTCCGGAAGAGGGAGACTCCAATTTGAGTCGGCGCTCACCACCTCATACACTCGTTTTTGCAGATCGAGAATACTGATTTCCTCCGTTGAGCCGATATTGAAGGCCATACCTGAGAGCGATGCACCTGAAACCCCTTCATCCAACAACCCTGCCTTCAAGAAACCGTCAGTGATGTCATCGATCCAAGTGAACGAACGGGTTTGCAAGCCATTGTTATGGATGTGAATGGTTGAAGAAGTGAGGACGGAATGGAAGAACATGGCTACGACTTGCCCATAATCACCGCCATTCAACCGTGGACCATAGGCGTTGAATGGACGAACGATTCTGACATCTAAACCGTCCCTCGCTGCATGTTGTGCAGCAACTTCATCGAGGTATTTACTCGCACCGTAGGAATGTCGTTGATGTTGGCTTGGATCGCTAAATTGCATTGGATTCCCGTTGCGAATAGGTTGTTGCTCTGCCTCACCGAAAGCCTCAGGCGATGAGGCAAGCACATACCTTGCCTCGTGAGCCATCGCCAACTCAAGCGTTCGAAGCGTACCGTTGATGTTGACATCGATGACCGAATGTGCTGCTTCGTGAAACCATTTTGTTCCATTGATCGCTGCCAGATGATAAATGACATCCAAGCCTCCAAGGCTTTCAACGCAGGCATCAAGCGCCTCAACATTTCGAACATCATCCTTCTGGAATTCAAAATGTGGATGATCTTGAAGGTGAGCAATGTTCTCAAGCGTACCTCGAAACAGGGAATCCAAAGCCACCACATGGTGCCCTTTTTCGATCAAAGACTCGCACAATGATGAACCAAGAAACCCTGCTCCACCGGTGACAAGAATCTTGAGGCCCATCTTGTTCAACTCGCTCGTTCAAGGATCTCAATGGTAACACGGCCATTGGCCGAGGTCATTTCGATAAAATCACCATCGTTGATCGCCAAGCATGGATCTTCATCGAAGGCATGACCGTATGGTACATTGAGTAACGAACATGCTGGAAGAGTCAACGGGCAGACGTCACTGTTGACGATGGCTTTTGGCCCCTTTCCAGTGTAGAGAAGACCCATCAGCACATATGGAGCCACAGTTGAGCCAGACCCTTTTGGATAGATGAGAATAGAATCTTCAATGGCCCGCCCATCGAGTGGGTGACCAAATTCTTCAACGACTCCTGTGTCTCTATTGACATAGCCAAGGTAGGTGATTGGAACGTCTGTCACCATGGCTTTACCACGCACTGCAAACGATTCTTGGCTCAGCAATCCTTCTCCATTGAGTGTGGCCGATCCTGTCTGTGTGGTTTTGTTACTGGCATGCTGAGGTTGGGCTTTTGAGGCAAGTGTTGGACGCTCACCCGCAGAGAGGTTGGGGTCAAAGGCGTGGGCCACACATTCCTGGATTGATGACACGCTGGTCGGCAAGCGGTTGAGTCCACTTGTCAAATAGTGCTCTGCTTTGAGAGAATTCGTCAGAAGGTGATTGTACTTGGAACGATTGTAGGGCGTCACTTCTGGGCAGGTATCTTTGAGGATCACTGCACCCGCTTGCTCAAGAAGCTCGATGCTTCCGTCAGCGTCCGCAAGTTGGAAGTTTTCGCCGCTGGTGAACACCCAGAGGCGTTGATCTGGAATCTTTGAACCCATTTCGGCATGAGAACGGACTGCAGAGGCTGTGATTCGAATCTCTTCCAGACTTGCTTGTGGGCACCCGATGACGATCAAATCGACTTGTCCTTTTGGCGCCAATTCAGCATAGCGTTGGGCAAGGTCATCAGCAGTGAAGGTGAGCGCCCCCTGCCAACCACCTTCTGGTGGAGTCCAGTGGCCATTCGAATCAAGACCAAGTGGTGGGTCAGCAGACAATCCCTCTGCCCATAGCATTGGCGTCCCATAATTGGCGGCGGCTGCAGTGAGTGCTTTCTTACGAGCGAAACTTGCGTATTCCGGCAAGCCGCGAATAAACGGCATTGGACCCCAAGGAAGGCGCCAACCCGGTCGAACCTGCTTTCCAATCCAATCCCCAAGAACCGACCAATCCGACAATGTGGTTAACTCACATTCCACATTGACAAGGATATTTGGTGTACGATTTGCTTCGATGTGAAGTCCCCATTTAGGTGCAAAACCAGTCAATGCTGTGGCCAAAGCCGACAAGCCAGACTCACGGTTGGTGATCAGTGATGTCCACGTGTTCGAGAAACAAACTGCGTTTGATTCTGCCCACGAAGCAATACCGGATTCATCAGCGATACCACGATCATAAGGCGTGCACGAAAGTGTTGCATCAAGTCCCAACGCCTCGTAGGCTTGAACAATCTCGAATTGCTGTTCAAGGAATTCTGGCCACTCGATGTCCATCTCTTCCATTTTTTCCTTATCGCAACCAGCCGAGTTGAGGGTTGTTGGTATGACCACGGTCCCATCACCAGAACTGGACAAGTCCGCAAGGAAACGGCGAAGCCCGTGCCCACCAGTGATGACTGAAACACCAGAAACGTGGGCATGGTCAACTTCGATGAAGCCCGATGCACCTGCGGTGATTGCTAAATCAACAACCAATCTGGCAGCTTTTTGCCGGGTCGGCCCTTCATCGCCAGCAAGTTGGGATGCAAGGCGATTGGGCAAGTCCATGATGCAGCGAGGGCGAGGACGCACATGAAGTCACCCCTTAGACTGCAAAGGCATCACTGAGCGAACAGGAGGTGAAAAGTTCGTTTTCGGGCCAGAACCGAAGCATTTGATACCATTGAGGTT
>DUIP01000076.1:1572-18984 GCA_013330285.1 Candidatus Poseidoniaceae archaeon | reverse complement strand
CCTATGGCGACATTCATGCAACAGAACACCATGTTCTCTTTGCAGCAAATGACGGAAACACTGGCCACGAATGGCATGCTTACAGCCATGCGCAGCTGTTGGGGACATGGCTTATTTGGCCGTCGTGATCAACGCAAATGGATGCAGTATGGGCAAGAAACTTCAATCACATACTCTGGTGATTGTTGTTCTTCCAAGGTCAACGGCTGACGGCATGCAAAGCATTGAACGGCGTCTGACTCTTTGAGTTCAGGTGTCAAGGCCACTCGATGATCAAAGACAAAGCAATCGCCATCCCAATGCGCACCGCCAACCTCTTCGAAGTATCCAAGAATACCACCCTCGAGTTGACGGACGTCTTTGAATCCGGCTTCAAGCATCACCACACTTGCCTTCTCGCACCGGATACCTCCTGTGCAAAACATCACCACTGGTGTGTCTTTCAATTCATCTGGCATGGCGTCTACGGCTGCTGGAAATGCCCGGAAACTGGTGATGTCAAGATCCAATGCATTCTGAAAGGTCCCAAGACGAATCTCGTAATCATTTCGAGTGTCGAGCACTGTGACGGCTTTGCCTTCATCAAGCCATTTTTTGAATTCGGTTGGTGCAATTGATTCGCCTGTGAAATCTGCAGGCTTGACCTCGTCCATACCCAAGGAAATGATCTCCTTTTTGAGCCGAACATTCATCCTGTTGAACGGCTGATAATCGGTCTGGGAGATTTTCAAAGGTATATCGAGGAACCTCACATCCTGATCTAAGAAGGAGAGAAAACGGTCGATGCCTTCCTGTCTGCCGGCGAGGAAGAAATTGATGCCTTCGTGCGCCAAAAGGATGGTGCCGCGCAAATCAGATGCGGTGCACGCAGCAATCATTGGGGCGCGCAATTCATCCCTGTCTGGCAGGTCGACAAAGCGATAGCCCGCGATGTTGACAATGGTCTCGGCCATGACATTGCTACGGCGTTTTGGTAATGAGAGATTCGGCCTCAAGAACGACGCCAATCATGGCGGGACGCCAAGGGACGGCGCCAACCTTGACCGAACGCACGGCTTGAGACTCTTGGTGCTGGAGACATTTGCCACCGCTTGTGTTCATTGCGTTCTAAACGAGTGAGGACATCGAGCACTATGGCGGCATCATGGCCCTTTTCGACAATGCTTTGCCCATCAAGACCGTCCTCGATGTGGGCTTTGAGGATGGCGTCAAGCACAGGATAAGGAGGAAGTGAATCCTCGTCAATTTGGTCAGGTGCTAATTCTGCGGAGGGGGGTTTGGTGAGCGTTGAGTCGTTGACTGGCGCCGGCAAACCCATATGTTTCGCACGTTGATTGAAGACTTCCGCCAAGCCATAGACTTGCATTTTGTAGAGATCGCCAAGAGGTGTATCCCCGCCTGCCATATCCCCATAGAGGGTGCAGTAGCCTTGGGCCAGTTCTGATTTATTCCCTGTGGCGATGGCCATGCTACCTTGCGCATTGGCATGCGCCATGACGATTAAACCTCGCAATCTTGCTTGGAGATTCTCGCCCGCAACTTGTGCACCAGCATCGAGCATGTTGCCGATCGAAGCCTCGACGGAGCCATGCATGGTATCGATTGGTATGGTATCGAAGACAAGACCCAAGGATGCTGCCGTGTAAGCTGCATCATCAATGGAATGTTGAGATGAATGTCTTGAGGGCATAGCGATTCCAGTCACATTTGAGGGACCAACTGCTGCGGCAGCCACGCAAGCGGCCACTGCGGAATCAATACCACCTGAAAGGCCGAGCACAATTGATTGAATCCCCGATTTCCTACAGTAATCGGAAAGGCCTGTGATGACTGCATCCGCTACATCTTCCAATACATCGCGTTCGTGCTCCCGTCCATCATCACCAGATTGAAGCCGGCGCAATTGATCTTGACCCACATCGAGTGCGTCTCCTGTGGTTGAGGCCAACCATGTGCAGGCGTCAGGGTCATCCAAATCGACCAGCAAAATCCCTTCTTTCCAAGCAGGAGCGATGACGACTCGCCCATCTGGCCAAGCGACGAGTGAATTGCCATCAAAGAGAAGATCATCGTTTCCTCCAACTTGATTCGCCATCAAAAATGGGTGGCCAAGTATGGCGGAGGCTGTACGGCAAACATGAATTCTTGAAACCAATTTATCGGCGTGGTATGGTGAAGCAGAAAGGTTGACCGTCGCGTCAAGTTTGACGCCTTGACGACCCCACTCTGCCAGTGATTCAATCGGATCTGCAGCGTATGCCGAAGGTGTCATGCCAGCCGCTTGCCAGGCGTCTTCACACACGGTTACCCCCAAATCAAGACCAGCGATCGTCCGTGCAATTCCTGGCCGATTATCGGGCTTGAAATATCGGGCTTCGTCGAACACATCGTAGGTTGGAAGCAGTTGCTTTTTGGCAACAACTCGTGTTCCATTGGTCGGCGATGATGCAGTTGGACCGCACCGAACAACACCATTGCTTGGCAGTTGCTTTTCATGTTCGGGAGCAAGTGGAGTGCCAACAAGAACGGGGATAGAAACCGATAAATCGCTTGCTTTGGATTGCGCCTTGAGGACAAAATCTGATTGCAAAAGCAAATCTCTTGGAGGGTAGCCGCAGATGGCCAATTCTGTACTCAAACCCAAAACTGCACCATGCGAAGCAGCCAATTCCGCCAGTGCTTCAAGGCGTTTTGCGTTGCCTTGTAAGTCACCTACGGTGGAATCACCTTGGAGCAGTGCAATTGACCGGGACATCGAACTCAACGCCTTCTTAATCATGCCTTACGATGTTTCCTTGTGAATCTTTGTACCACCATTCATCGGCCTCTTTGTCGTGATACCACCAGTAACCATCAGAGCCTCGTATCCAATCGGTTTCTTCCTCTTGGGTTGCTTGAGTTGTAGCCGTTGCTGCGGCTGCGGTTGTGGTTTCTACAGTTGAGGAGGAAGGAGGATCGTCCTCGTATTCATCATCCTCATCGTAATCAAATTCTGAAGAATATTCATCCCAGTCATATTCGGCCTTCGAACCACGCTTACGTGTCATTCGTGTAGCATAAATGAGGCCAGTCACAAGGATGGAGATGAACAGCAAACCAGCCACAGAACCGATGATTGGATTGACGTCACCAAACACCCGTTCTGTCAAGGATTCTTCACGTGCGGGCCGGACATCAATCGATGGGCCGTTGGAAGTGATTTCGTTTTCCAAGGCGACTTCGACCCACTGCAATCCTGGAGAATCAGGGTTCCAATCCACTTGAACCGCAACTTCTCCACCCTGTGGTACTTCTGCGCTGGTTCGCCTCAAAGTTGAGCGGTTGCCATCAGCATCGACAATGGTGAAGACCAGATCGACTGTTCCGTCGAGCGTGCCAGTGTTCTTGACGAATGCAGTGACGATGGAAGTCTGACCAACTTCGATGATGACACGGGAGTATTCAACCCCGCCTTGTTCGATTTCGAATTCAGGCTTGAACCATTCCATATCCCACACGCCAACTGGAGTTCCTGCCGGTGTGCCCCCAAGGCCCAGAATGTCATTGTCGGCAAGATCACGTCCCGCTACGATGACGTGAAGTGCAAGTCTGTTCTCGAGCATCTCTGGCGTAATGACGCTCAGATCAATGCTTCCAACAACTTCCAATCGAAGTCCTGAAGTTTCTGTGCCAAGAAGTTCGAGCGGCTCGACACCATTGCGGAGCCGATCGCCTGTGGCTTTCTCTTCGACCCACCAAACGAGCTCGAGTGAATCGGTTTCAAGTCCACCCTCCTCAGAGAGCAGCACGCGAACTTCATGGGAATCGGCTGCTAAGACTGCTTGCGGTCGTGGATTCAGGACTTCGACAGGTTCGGGCCCTGTACCATCGACAATGATCCATCGAACTGAAGTTTCCTTATCTGTTGCATCGACACCCTGTCCTTCAAGACAGCCAATGCTCCACGTGAGAGGGAGTGTTCCCGATTCGGAAGGTGCTGTAAGCTCCATCGACCAAATGCCCTCGTAGGTTGTAGCCGAAAGGGTCTGGCCGGCAAAGAGGACATCCACTTGACAATCAAAGACTGGGACCGCATTGGTCTGACTGAACACAACCCCGCCAGCAATCTCCATTGGGCTGCTCGGTGCAAGACGTGCACCATCGCCCAGTAAGGTGCCTTGGGACAAGACGAGGGCCACAGACTCCTCTGGGATTTCCATCGCTGCGGAAAATCGCCATCGGTGCTCTGGGAAGGTTTTGAACACCTCTTGTCCAGCACGGTCAATGACTCGAACACCTGGTTCTCGTCGTGTTTCGCCCAAGTCAGGTGTTGTCCACGCAAGCATGAATTCAATGTTGAGGGTAATATCTCGCTCATATGGGTCTGCAGGACCATCTGCACCAAGCATGGTACAGTCAAGAACGATCAGGTGTGGGCTCGTTGTCGTGCAGTTTCCTGTGGTGAAATCCCACTGAATTGGAAGGACGTCGCTGCCTTGATTGGATGCAAGTTCAACAAATACGTCGGTGAGGTCAGAACCACCGTTTGGTTCATTCAAATCGACATTGAGGACGTATGGAGTCTGGGGGTGGAGCCACGGTTCACGGCCGGATTCGAAGGCGTAGGCACCTGCCTCAACGGTTGGTGCACCGTCAACGGCTAATTGGTACATGAACAAATGTTCTCCACTTTCATTCGAGCCACCTTTCTCGAGGTGTTGGCCTGCGTCATCAGTTCCGGTAATGTACACTGCAACCTTTTGCCCCAAACTGCCCCCTGTGTCATCGAGCAAGAGCGTATATTGGCCAATGAGGCTCGTCAAATCGTTAGGAATGTACAACCCCAAGGATTGGTATTCATCGCCGTCTGGCCATTTGTTCATGTTGGTATCATCGATCCATTCACGCCACACCATCGCTTGAACATCGGTCGGTAGGAGGGGTTGATCTGAGATTTGAATTTGAATCGTCTGGGTGCTTGAAGGTGTACGATGGTCGTACAAATCCATGGATGTACTCAGGACTTGTGGATTGACTGAATCGATGTGGAAGGTGCGTTCAAACACGGCGTCTTCAGTCAGTCCTGAACCGTTGATTGAAGTGATTTCAAGCCTCCAAGTCAATTCCCCAAATGTGAATGGTACAGTATCGGTGTAATTCCAAAGATTGTCATCGAGCGAAGTGGTGTTAGCGACCATCGTTTCGCCCCGGTAAAGGCTGAGCAGAGCGTCACCGTCTGCAAAGGCATCAATCGTATTCAGGCCTTCAAACCCGATTCGAGCGGAGAACGCCACATCGATGCCTGCTTTGAGGTAGTAATCTGCTGAAGTGAGGACGCGCCCATTGTCCACATCAGTGAAGACAACATCTTGAATTTCGAGATCGTTTTCATACCCTTGGACGCCTGGACCGCCCCAAACATGCACTGAAGGAATGGAAATCACTGTGTTGGTAAGCACCAATCGGGATGTAGCCCTAAGTTGCTCTGCATCGTCCCATGACGGTTCAATTCTGAAGGTGATGCTGATGGTCGTTTCCAAGCCATTTTCAATCACCACAAGCGGTGAATCTGGATGAAGTTCGATGTACTCGAAGCTGCCTATGCCAACCGGAGTAGAGCCGCTCATCGGGAGGAGCCATGTTCCAGTGGTCCTACCATCCGTGACGTCCAATCGTGCAAGGGAGGCAGAGGAACCGTACAGATTGTATGTCGTGTTCATGGTTTGCCAACGTTGGCTTGGCGTGAGCACTGGATCATCGATGAGCATCTCTGTTCCAACCATTTGCACAGCTGATGAGGTGTTCATGCCCTCAACAGCCACATGGAGGCCTCCGGGTGTTGATGAGGAGAATGGAACTGTGATTTCGTGCAGCCCGTTGCTTGGTGTAAGGCCGAAGCGAATTGTGTTCAAGGCCAACACAAAAGATGAATCTGAACCGGCATCAATCGACGTACCTGTTGTATATGGGATGGCTAAACCGCCGAGGGTCACATTACCTGTACCTGTAGTTTCGAACGTCACCTCGGCGAATGAAGTGCCAAGAGCGCCCACCGTGGAGGTCTGACTGGCGAGTGTTGTGGTGAACAGATCAAGTTGGTTTGAATCAAGCGCAAGGTATGCGGAACCATTGAGGCTCCAATTTGCGATTTCATCATTGCCAACGCGGAGCAAAACCCCATCGAGATTACCATTGTATGAGATTGCTGAGAAGCTGAAGGAAGAAAGGTCTGTGACTGGAACCCACGCCTTGCCTGTGGCGTAGCCCGATAAACCTGGATTGACAGCCATGCTGGTCTGACCGTTTTCGAAGCGGTCTTGCATTCCCCACGAACCTACACGTGCATCGCTGCCGCCCCATTCGAGGTTGCCATCACCTTCGAAATCAATCGATGGCGTGGCGGGTTGAAGACCTGCCATCAAGCCCAATTCAAGTCCTGAGACCGACCATTCTGGCGTTGTCATGTTCGTACTGTTTGTAGAGCCATTCGAAGTGGCGAGTGAATAGTCTGTAGAAAACTGGACTTGGATTCGACCTGTTGTGCCTTCTGCCTGAGCAAGATTCACACTGAAAGGTTCAGAAATTTGAGCCCATGGCTCGTTTTCTGCATACCTGATGGATATGTTTGCATCGGTGTATTCTGCTGTGACCATGGCACTGGCAACCGCGCCAGAGGTGGACAACCATGGTGAAAGCAAGGTATCGCCGTCACTGCCATTGACGCTTGGTGGTGTATTCGGGTGCTCAGGAGCAAAAGGCGCATAGTAGGCATTGCCTCCAAGGGTCCAACCAAGTTCGGTTGGATCTTGTTGGAATTGAGAGGCATACAACCCATCGCCACTGAGTGAGTAAATCGATGCCATTCGACCGTCCGGTGCCGGTTCGAGGTAGAAGTGAACTTTGATTGAAGTGTGTTGAGTCCAATCCAAAGCATTGGTCGGAATCCAACCAGCACCCGAACCATGGAAGCCCTCAATTGGTTGATTTGTACTGCCATCAAGGATGGTCCAGTTCAATTCACCACCGGCTGGAACAGCCGCATCGAGGTACAATGGTGCCCAAGGGCCAGCATTGACTTTCTGGAAATCTGAAGCTCCGAAACCAATCGTCGGGCTGGTCCAATCTGCGGAAGGAGGTGTGGCGAAATGCACATCGTCAACAAACCAATAATCGCAACATGTGCTTGAACCAGAGGTTTGGTGTATTCGTACCTGTGAATTGGTGTGCAGGGCTGCAGGTGGAAGGTTTGTCATATACTGGAAATTGCTGGTTTGCGAACCACCACCCGAGAAGGTGTTGAAGGTCGTCCATGTACCGCTGGCGGTCTTGTACTGGAATTGCAAGTCTTCACCACCGTCTGGTGTTTCCCCACATCCACTTCTACCCTCGTGAACCCAAGCGTGGAAAGGCATTGCAGAAACTCCCGAAAAATCGATGACTGGAGAGGTTGCGTATGTTGAACCGGCATAGGTTCGAAGAGATCCACCTGAACTTCCATTAAATCCGCATGCCGGTGAAGTGACTCGAGCGGAGTAGGAATTTGAAAAAGTCCAACCCCCTGCATTGGTATTGAAATCCCACAGGGTCCCACCACCATCACCAGTCAGGACATCATCGGAGCCAAAGGTGCCGTTGTGAACGGCTGTTGATGCTGACCAAATCGCATTGCTATCCCATGTAAATCCTGTCTGTGTCGGTTGAACCGATGGTTCCATTGAAAGATGGACGTTGGTAATTGGAGCATCGCTGGGGACATCCAAGGTGAATGAAGTCGATGCGACGTCGTTGCCTGGAAGAAGGAATGTTGAATGTTCACCTGCAATCGCTTGGGCCACGACATGATCGAATAATTCGATGTGTTCTGGGGCATCCTCATGGTGCATTACCATGCTGTTGAGTGGCCCGCCAAGGACCATCAAAACGCCGAGAAACAACGCCGTTTTCAAACCGGACGTACCCGCCATGCTTCCTGCTGTGCGTTCAAGAACTTGAATGATACCCCTTCAATACGATGCAAAAAACAGTCTCTTAGAGCAATTCGTGGCAAAAAGATACCATGTGAAATGTTCATTTTTTGGTCCCTGCTCATGGGTGAGGTTCAAGACAATATCACGGTTGGGCGAAGCATGGCTCAGCCCAATGCTGCAGGCGAACTCAATGCTGTTGCTCTCGAGACGGCTTTGCTGGAGGCATGGAAACAAGAACATGCCTTTCAAGCATCAATCGATTCTCGCTCCAACGGTGCACCGTTCATCTTCCTTGAAGGCCCGCCTACTGCAAACGGAAAACCAGGCATTCACCACGTCGTCGCTCGTGCATACAAGGACCTCGTCTGCCGATGGAAGACAATGGAAGGGTTCCAAGTCAAGCGAAAGGGAGGGTGGGACACCCATGGACTGCCTGTCGAGATCGAAGTGCAGAAGAGAATGGATCTCATGTCAAACGAGGCGATCGAAGCCTATGGAATGGGTAACTTCAATCAAGCATGCCGTGAATCGGTTTGGACCTATGAGTCGGCATGGAGAGAAATGACTGAACGGATGGCGTACTGGGTTGATCTTGACAATCCCTATGTGACGCTCGAAAATTCCTATGTGGAATCGTGTTGGTGGGCATTGAAGCAAATGTTCGACAAGGGTCTTCTCTATCGAGGACACAAGGTGTTGCCATACTGCCCACAAACTGGAACATCATATTCCAGCCACGAAGTCGCTCTGGGCTACAAAGAAGTCGAGGAACCGTCGGTCTATGTCAAATTCAAACTCACTGATGAAGATGCGAGCATCCTTGCATGGACAACAACGCCTTGGACACTTCCTGGCAATGTAGGTCTCGCCGTTGGGCCAGATGTCACCTATGTGCGGGCACGGGTGACAGAGGCTGCAGAACAATGGACTGGACCGGGCGGCGCAGATGTTGGCGAGGTTGTTATTCTTGCAAAAGACCTGATGAAAGAGGTCCTGCGGCACAATGTCGAAATCATCGAAGAATTCACCGGCTCCGAACTTGTTGGCCGCTCATATGAACCACTCTTCCCTGGCGCAGTACCTCGAAATGGTTCCGAAACCGCATGGACTGTCCTCGAAGCGGATTGGGTCACCACCACCGATGGTACCGGAGTTGTCCACACCGCAGTCATGTATGGTGAAGACGATTACAACCTGGGCATGGCAGCCGGACTTCCCGCTTACCACACCGTTGGCATGGACGGCGCATTCATCGAGGGAACGCATGCTCAACTTGATGGCCACTACGTGAAGGACTGCGACCAAACGATCATTGAACTGCTCTCTGCGGAAGGGGGCAGCAATCAGAAAGGACCTGCAAGCGGACTGTTGTACCGAGAAAAAGCATACCTGCACGACTATCCTCACTGCTGGCGAACCGGCCACCCATTGCTGTACTATGCCATGGATTCTTGGTTTGTTCGAATGACTGCGGTCAAAGAACGATTGCTGGAATTTAATGATGGCGTCGAATGGGCACCTGATTGGGTTGGCGAAGGTCGGTTTGGTGAATGGTTGCGCAACGTCAAAGATTGGGCGATTTCAAGAGAGCGATACTGGGGTACGCCTCTACCTGTTTGGCGAAGCGAGAGCGGTCAAATGAAATGCATTGGTTCGATTGAAGAATTGCAAAAAGAAGTTGCTAAAGCAAACGCCGCTGGCTTCGATAATCCACCATGTCCAGACGATGTTGATTTGCATCGTCCTGTGGTTGATGCGTTCATCCTCATCGATGAACAAGGCAACCAAATGACACGAGAGACATTCGTCATGGACTGCTGGTTCGATTCCGGGTGTGCACCGTTTGCTCAGTGGCACCATCCATTTGACGGAGGCGAGACGTTCGACGCATCCTTCCCGGTCGATTACATCTGTGAAGGTGTCGACCAAACCCGTGGCTGGTTCTACACCTTGCTTGCCGTTTCGACCACCGTGTTCGACAAGCCCGCCTACAAGCGCTGCTTGAGTCTTGGATTGATCCTCGATGCGGAAGGAAAGAAAATGTCGAAATCAAAGGGGAACATCGTTGACCCCTGGGATCACTTCAACAGAGAGGGTGCTGATGCAACTCGCTGGTACATGGTCACTGCTGGAGCGCCTTGGAATCCGATGAAGTTCGATCCAAATGGTGTAAGGGAGACCTATGCCAAGATGTTCTTGACCCTCTGGAACATCTACAAGTTCCATGCAGACTATGCTGCTTTGGATGGCTTTGATCCAGAAAAATCATCCTCAAATGTTGAACAACGACCGACGCTTGATCGCTGGATTCTTTCACGCCTCGCAAGCACTGCAAAGGCATATCACGAAGATTTCGTAGGTTGGAACTACCACAAAGCATGCCGAGACTTGGAAGACTTTGTCGTTAATGATCTCTCAAACTGGTACGTGCGTCGAAGCCGTCGAAGGCTTTGGGACGATGCTGAATCTGATGACAAACTTGCTTGTCAACACACCCTACACGAAGTGCTGACAACCGTCTGCAAATTGATGGCGCCTGTGGCGCCTTTCATGGTCGACGTCATTCATCGAAACCTCACAGGAGAAACCGTTCATCAAGCGGCTTGGCCACTCGGCACACCAGGTCGCCTCGAAGGGGCGACCGCAGATGATTGGGATCACGAAGCTGCTGCTGCAACCGCAAACCTTCCACCTCAAGACCTCGATTTAGAAGCCTCGATGGCATTGGTAAGGGAACTGGCCGAAGTCGGACGTAGGATTCGAGTGGATGCCGGTCGACGTCAACGGCTTCCATGCGCCCAAGGATGGATTGTAGCCGGGCCTGACTTGGAAGAGTTCCATGGAATTCTCGCCGAAGAACTGAATGTAGAAACCATCAATGTTGAACAAGACCTTGACCGTTTCCAGCGCATCGAATTAGCACCGAACTTCAGAGCACTCGCACCGAAGGCAAGGGCTGATGTGAACGCTATTGCGAATGACATCAAATCCAGTGAAGACCCTGAAGCATTGCTCGCCTCGATTCAAGCCGGTGACTGTGAAATCATGGGCGTGCACATTGAATTGAGCGACGTCGAAGTGAGACGAGTCGAAAAACAAGGCTTTGCTGCCTCGACAGTTCAAGTGGGTACAGGTGAAGATGCTGCTCAAATTAGTCTTGTATTGGACATGAACGATGCGCCAGAGTTGCTTTCGAAGGGGCTTGCACGAGACATCACCCGAAGAATTCAGGCCATGCGAAAGACGCTCAATTTGGAAATTGAAGCCACCATCGATCTCGAAATTTGGATGAAAGATGCCCCACAATTATTCCCTGATGACGAACAGTGGATTGTGAACGAAACACGTGCTGCTGGTGTGATTTTCCACCCTGTGAACGCTTCACCTCCAGAACAAAGTGAGTCCTTCGAAGTCGACGGTACCACGGTATGGTTCACTGTTGCTTGAGGTTGGGCCATCATGAGGATCGTCTCTCTTGTACCAAGTTTGACGCTCACGCTTTTCGACCTTGGTTGTGACCAAGAGGAGGTCGTGGGACGAACGCCATGGTGCATTCATCCAGCAGACAAAGTCGCCTCAGTGCCAGTTGTCGGAGGTACCAAAACCCCCAACCTGAACAAGATTCTTTCAGCAAAGCCTGACCTTGTTGTGCTTGATCGAGAGGAGAATCCAAAGGACGTCTACGATGCCTTACTTGCCGCTGGAATACAGGTCTATGTTTCATCGGTCGAACATCCAAAGGAGGTTCCAAAGATGCTGAGGGAACTCGGGACGATCATCGGAAGGGAGCAAAAAGCAGAACGTTTTGCCTCCGAACTCGAATCGCTTTTGGACGAAATGGCGAACAACCCACTGGCAGACTCAAGGATCACACCAATGATCTGGCACAAGCCATTGATGTCGGTAGGGCCAGAAAAGTACGCTGGTGGGGTGCTCACGACCCTCGGCTTCGCAGTGCCAGCGCTGGTCGAGGGAGGCAACGGCTACCCAGTGGTAACCATCGAGGCTCTCATTGAACACAAAATAGAGGGGTTGCTGCTGTCCAGTGAACCTCATCCATTTGCCCTTGCAGAAGGCGAGGAAATTGTGGCGCAGGTTGCTGAAAAAGGTGGTCAAAACATATGGTGTAAATGCATTGATGGCGAGGCTTTGACGTGGTTCGGCAGCCATACGGCCCAAGGCCTCAAAACACTGAGATCTTACTTCGATGAACCAAACCTCTGAGTCAGCATTCCCAAGCGACGCCTTCAAATCGAACCGCATTGAGCCAAGGTCATGCGTCGAGTCGTGCTGAGCATGTTGCTGATGGCCTCCATGGTCTTGGCAGGTTGTTTTGGTGACGGGGAAGCGATCATCACCGAAGAACAACAAGAGCCGATTTGGTCAACTTACACAATGATTGATTCGATGCCCCATGAAGACGTTCGAATGTTTTTGACTGTGGATTTGGCAACCAATCAAACCACCAATACCTCCTGGGCGGTGTTTGATAAAACCAAGGGAGGCAATTGCTGTGAACACTACATTGCAACCTCGATCGAGGGGCAAATCATGAACATTGGAGGTGAATATCCTGTGTATTCTGCAGACAGAGCGCACACATGGGACACCTACATTCCCGGATTCATTCCTGACACTCAGTGTCGAACATTCGTTCCGACCAACGAAGGGCAAGAGGGGCTCGGAGAAGGAAGCATCGTCCAAGCCACCAATGGAGACATCATTTCGATGTCGTGGTTCCCATACTTGGGCGCTGATCTGAAAATCGACAAATTCTACGCCATTCTCTATGACGAATCTGAAGGGGAATGGAAATGGTGTTACAACAGGATCACTGAACCATTCTACGACCGTTCTTGGCAAGTTGAAGTCATTGGACCGATCTCATCCAGCCTCGGGAACGGTGAATGGGCAAGCGTTGTCGTCTCAAATTTCTGGCACCAAACCCAAAACGCAGGTGGCCAAATCAGTGTTGATGGCCTGAATTACTACCCCTTCCAATTCCCTGGCCGTGATGGTGGAGAACCATCGATTGAGCTGGATCTGGACTTCACTGATGCTGACCTTCCAGCCTACTGGGACGTCAACAAACCTCACAAGGAAATGAGAGCCTTCCCTGTCCCAAGCGGTGGATTACTGTTCCCAAGTTACTTCGATAACGGAAACGCCGCCTTCATGGACACCACGCTTTCTTGGAATGAACTCGAAGTCCAATTCCCGTCAGAGTATTGTCAGATTGACCGCACAGGAGCGCTCCATTGCGTCGCCAACAGTGGAACATCATTCACCCACTACATGTCGATGGATGGAGCACAAACCTGGACCAACCAAACCTACGAAATGGGGAGCATGGCCACACAGATTGAGGAATGGGAATTCCAAGCAAACGGCGAGCAGGACCTCTTCATCCTCAATGTCAGGTACCAAAGCAGCGACGGGCCGGATGTTGACACCGTGTTCCATGTCCGAGACTACAGCGAAAGCATGGCTCCAGACACATTAACCTACATTGGTCAAGGCGACCTCGACTCGACCTCAGGTGCTGGAAATGACATTCGTTTCGATTTTGCATCCCTCGCCATCCTTAACGACGGCGGTGTTGTTGTCGCCTACCACGATTCAACGGATCCAGACCCACTGTTCGCTGTGGAATTGGAATTACCCGAAGCGTGAGCCAATGCAAAAAAGCATTCAGTTTACGCCAAACGTGGTAACTGGGAGCAATATCCTCAAAAGCCCTTGACAAACGATGGGACTCATGGTTCTGAGTACATTACCCGGTGTGGGCGAACGACTGGCCAAGAAAATCACCGATCACTTCGGGGGCGAGCATGAGGCGTTAACATCACTGCGATGCGGCGATATTGCTCGTGTCGCTGAAATCGATGGCGTTTCACCAAAACGAGCGCTTTCACTGGCCCGAATGGTAGCGGGTGACTCTGGCTCCTTTCTTGCTACAAAAGAAGCGCAACGATTGCACAGGGACATACTTCAGCACATTCAAGGCTATGCTTCTGCATCTGCAACACGACAGCGCATGCAGTTATTGATGCCGGTTGATGACCCCACAATGCGCCGTGAAAAATCAAGTGCAGCCATTCATTTTGCCATGCAACACCCACAACGAATGGAACGCCTTGCCTCGATGCTGAAAGGTCTCGGTCAAACCCGGCACAGCAGTGAACGGTATGAACGAGTTGTGGTCAGCAAGAAGCCACTGGACCATCTCAAAAAGTGGTGCAGGGTTCTCCAACCAGGTGAGGGCGAGACGTGGAAGGATTACACCGTGTTCAAACTCGTCACTTGGATCGGTGGCGGCAGCCCTGCACAAGCACCCGAAGGTTGGGTCGTGCTCGGAAACGACCCCGCTCCAGAAATGATCATCCCTGAGCGAACCATCGATTGGTTCAGGAACAATCAACGTCAACTCTCAGTTCTCGTGTCACTGATTGAAGACGCCATAGATGGCGATGAGAATGATGCTTTTCTTGGGCAAATACACGCCACTGTACGCGGCCTTGAACGGCTCCCTGAATGGTTGGACAACATCGACCAGCAAGGTGATTTGGAAAAAATTGCTGATGTCAAGGACAGGCTATGGAAGATCATGAAGTCACTTGAAGCTGAAGTGAATGAAGAGGTTACAGAAGCGATGAACAACGCCAAAATGAACCTCAGTGGGACCGAATTACTTGAAGCGCTTTCCGACGGTGCTGCCTTCCAGAGGAAACTCCAAGAGGCCACAAGCGACGTGATTACCGATGCGATGGAAGCAGCAAAACAGAAACTTGCTGAAGAACTTCAGGGAACTGGCGTTCGAGTACCTTACTCTATTTTCACAAAAAATTGGCCTGCTAAAATTGAGCGAAAGGTCATTGACGAACTCGACCATGCTCTCTCGGTGAACCTAGCATCAGGAGAAACGGAGCGAATGTTGACTCTTGCGAAAAACCTCGGTCCACTTCAGCCTAAGTGCGAACATGCTATTCGTGACCTCATCGAACTTGATCAGTGGGTTGCTGTCGCCAGATGGGCAAAAGAACACGGTTGCACCATGCCTGAACTTTCGGACCACGGCATTCACATTGAGGATGGCCGGCATCTCCTCCTAGGCGTTGAAGCAGATGCTGTCACCTATGGCTTAGGACGATGCGCCATGGACAACGATCAACAATCACTCGCTCTGCTCACTGGTGCGAATTCTGGTGGTAAGACAACGTTGTTGGAATTGTTGGCTCATACTTGCATTCTCGCACACATGGGTCTACCGGTTCCGGCAAGCCATGCTGTTGTTGGCCAAGTTGAAGCACTCCACATTCTTGCTAAAGCGGGAGGAACTCAAAGTGCGGGTGCGTTGGAACAGACATTGGTCGAGTTGGCGACTGTGGTCAGCGACCCTACGCCGAAGTTGATTTTGGCTGATGAGCTTGAAGCCATCACAGAACCAGGTGCTGGAGCAAGAATCATCGCAGGGATGCTGCTCGCTGCTGAAGCTCAAAACGACACGACAATGATGCTTGTCACCCACCTTGCACCGGCGATTTTGGAAGCAACCGGAAGGGACGACCTACGAGTGGATGGTATCGAGGCAAAGGGCCTTGATGCAGATCTTGAGTTAATGGTCGATCGAACTCCAAAACGCAATCATTTGGCCCGTTCAACACCTGAACTCATTGTCAAGAGGTTAGTGGAGCGCAGCGATGGTCACGCAAAGGTCCTGTTTGGAGACATCTTGACGATGTTTCAGTGATCAGCACACGCGCCCTGCTTCAGCACCATAGGCGTGCATAGGTGCTTGGAACAAGTCTTCACACGTTCGGTACACAAGCGGAAGTGTCAATTCTGAACTGGCCCAATTCACGCTGTAGCCACCGGCTGCCGCAGGTGATGGCACGTAGTCCATGCCTGTTTGAGTCATGGTGATGGTGATGGATTCACCGGCTTCGATGAACACATCCATCGGCATGAATTCCATCTTGCCTGTGACGGTGGAAAAGGCAGCAATGAGTTCGTTTCCATCTCGCCCTCCATCGGCGAAACGGAAGTCCATCACAGCATGACCAAGGCGCATACCCGAAGAATCGCTCATCTCAAGGAAGGCGTGAGCACCGTTTGTCGTATGGGGTGTGACTGCAATATGGAATGAAGGCATCCCTGCGATGTAGGCGTCTTGCTCAAACGGCCCGTAGGTGAGTGTGATTGTCTCAGTTGTCGTGACCATACCTGCACTGCTTGGGTTAAGTTCTGCTGCGTTGATGAGGAGGTACTCTGTATCCTCTGCAGGATACGTTGCTTCGAACCTCCATCCTCCGCGGTTGTCTTGCATTTCAACGCCAAGGGTTGGTGCCCGACCTTCGCCCTTGAGGTACCAGTCGAACCAATACAACATCTCGTCAGCCCAATCCCAACGAAGGGTGTAAGGATAGGCTTCTGCACCTTCACCAGAAGGCAGTGACTCATGGCCTGATTTACGATCTGGATAATCGTGAGCCCATTGGCCTGCAAGGGTTTTGACCTCAATTCCAGCATCTTCCATGATTTGGTGAGTTGGGAAAGCCATGTGTGGGTCAACGTTCCAATCTTGCATGCCCTGAATGATGTACACTGAACCATTGTAGTTGCTCACCACTCGGTCAAGGAAGGAACGGGAAGTCCAGTAATCATTGCCTCCGTATTCGACCATCCCACCCGTGAGATAAGCGGCTGGCCCGTTGAAGTAGCCCTCCATGTATCCCTCACAAGCATTCTCTGCATCTGCTGCATCGCCGTCAACGCCGAACGAGCCGTAAACACCGTTGTGCATGATCATTCCACGAGCCTCCATGCTTCCATTTCTCCACATGAGTTCATGGACGCCGATCAGACCTGACATTGGAACGATGGTGGCAAGGTGGGGGTTGCCAAAGGTGGCTGCCTGCCATGGGGTGGAGCCATCATATGATTTGCCAATGAGACCAACGTTTCCATTTGACCAGCCTTGGCTGCCGAGCCAAGTGACTGCTGCATCGATGCCACGTTGTTCATCTGTGCCCATGAGGTCCATACAGTGGTTTGATTCACCAGTGCCAAACACTGATACTTGGGCAACACCATATCCGTGGGGCACATAATTTTCGATCAACATTCGCCCCAATCGGTCCGCTGGAGTAAGGGCGTCAACATCGCCATCGTTGTAATAGGGGCCGACTTCCGCAATGACAGGAACTTGACACGCCTCAGAAACGTTTCCAGCCTCCCAATCGCACCCTTCAATCACTGGTAGCCATAGCCCAAGATGGACTTCTGCATTACCGGTCAGCCCAGCACCACCGTCAGCAGCAGTGATTGTAGGGACGGGTACAAAGACAGACCGAACCGCATCAATGCCATACGAACCATTCATCGTCACTCGAGCAAAAACATCGGAATCGTCGTAGTTCATTTCGGTGCGGTCCCAAGGTTCTGGATAGAACTCATACGGAGCCTC
>DUIP01000076.1:0-1176 GCA_013330285.1 Candidatus Poseidoniaceae archaeon | reverse complement strand
GATACCAAGAACAAGGAGCGCAGGTGCATGGCAAGTCCTAACCCGTGGGATTTTTGAACGCATTGGTTTCTTGGATTACACCTTTTCTTGCCTTAGCCTGCCCAAGAAGGTAGCAAATCTCCTGGATCACTCAACAGCAACCATCGTTGCCGCATCCTCCACCTGATTTTTCCACTGGTGGTTCAACAGCTTTTTCTTGAGCCTTTTGGGATTGAATTTCAGCACGGACTTCATCCATATCCAGCGTGCCGAGTTTGGTGACAAGGTCGCGAAGTGCATCTTCGGGAAGGGCACCAGGTTGCATGAACACACCGATGCCTTCTTTGAAAGCAATCGTCGTGGGGATCGACCGAATGTTGAATGCTTGAGCGAGTTGAGGTTCAGCTTCGGTGTCAATCTTTCCAAAAACGACGTCAGGGAACTCTTCTGAAACACGCTCGTAGACTGGACCGTATGCCTTGCATGGACCACACCATTCCGCCCAAAAGTCGAGCAACACAATTTCGTTGTTTTCAACGGTGTCTGCAAATTCGGGTTCGCTCAAGTTGACTGCTGCCATGTATGACTCCCAGCGGTGGAGGTTCTTGAATACAACCGCATCCTGCCGTGCCGACGAGTTCATGTGCTTGGGCCTCAAGCGTCACCCATGCGCCTGACCCGTTGTGTCGCCGTCGCCCTGTTCGCCCTCATGCTCTTGCCAACGTTGTCAGTGGCCTCGACGCAGGAATCAGCCGCTGCTTCAGGACGAGAATCTTCCATTGTTGTCTCTGAATTATTTGTCAGCCCAAACAACTTGGTCTCGAACGAGACATCCCAGAATGTCTACGGAGCAGTTGATTGGAACGCCGATGGCGAGTACGGTAAGTATTCCGACCAATTCATCGAAATTTGGAACAATGGCGCAACGCCAGTTGATGTCTCTGACTGGCAACTTTCGGTATCCAGCGGCAGCCCACCATGTCAGCTTGCATGGAACACAACCATTCCTGCCGATGGGCGAATCTCTGTGTTCAGTGCTGATTCGGGTATTTTGCTTTCATACTTCGATGGCGATACTGTGACCATCAGCGATGACACCGGTGCCGCAATGGATTCGATGTCGTATCCGGCAAAGGATTCCTGGTATGGCCAGTCCTATGTTGAAGACAGTAATGGTGAGTTGCAAAAGGTCACACC
>DUIP01000195.1 GCA_013330285.1 Candidatus Poseidoniaceae archaeon | reverse complement strand
TCGACACAGAAACCGGTGAAGAGGCAACCATTGATTCCATCTTCAAAACCTACATCATGAAGCCAACTCACGATATGCAAAAAGAAGTCGATTGGCTTCTTTCTGTGTTCCATGATAACTCTGGCGTGATCGCTTGGGATGATGATTGGAGCGTCTGTATGAAAGCAGAAACCCACAACTCACCATCCGCCCTTGACCCATACGGTGGGGCAATGACCGGCATTGTCGGGGTCAATCGTGACATTCTCGGAACAGGCCTGGGCGCTCGACCAATTGCAAACACCGACGTGTTTTGCTTTGGCCCGCCAAACTGGGAAGGCGATCTTCCAGACAACCTCTTCCATCCTTCGCGGGTCTTCCGCGGTGTTCACGCAGGCGTTCGCGTCGGAGGCAATGAATCAGGCATACCTACGGTCAACGGGGCCATCGTATTCGATGATCGATATATTGGCAAACCCCTGGTCTATTGCGGAACAATCGGCATCATGCCGAGACGTCTCCCAGATGGGAGAGAAAGCCACATCAAAACACCAGTGGCGGGTGATATTGTCTACATGGTCGGCGGCCGAGTTGGTTATGATGGCATTCACGGAGCGACGTTCTCCTCATTGGAATTGACCGAAGAAAGCCCTTCCAGCGCAGTTCAGATTGGCGACCCAATCACCCAGAAGAAAATGATCGATATGGTCCTCGAAGCTCGAGATTCAGGACTGATCACCTGCATTACTGACAATGGGGCAGGCGGACTATCCTCTTCAATCGGTGAAATGGCAGAATACACCAACGGCTGTGAGATTGATTTGGCAAAGGTGCCATTGAAGCAAGCCGGACTCTCGGCTTGGGAGATCTTGGTCTCGGAGAGTCAAGAGCGTATGACCATTGCAGTAAAGGCTGAAGATTGTGCAGCATTTGATGCGTTAGCAGCCTTGCACGAAGTCGAAGCTACACCGGTTGCCACCTTTACCGACAGCGGTATTTTCCATGTCAAATATGATGCAACAACAGTCGCATACCTCCCCATTGAGTTTCTTCACGATGGCGTCCCACAACTCCAACTTGAATCAGAGTGGGCGTCTCCAAAGGTGGAACCATTCACCCCTCCAGCCCAAGCAAACCATTCCGAACTTTTGTTGCAAATGCTTGCCCGCCCAAACATCGCAAGCAAGGAAACTTGGGTTCGCCAATACGATCACGAAGTCATCGCTCAAACAGCGATTAAACCGTTTGTTGGTGTGCAACGAGACGGGCCAGGGGACGCCGGGCTCATCGCCCCCATTCACGGCAACCCACACGGCTTGGTTATCTCGTGTGGTATTGCACCTCGTTATTCAGATATTGATGCAGGCGCGATGGCTGCAGCGTCAATCGATGAAGCGGTCAGAAACGCAGTATGCGCTGGTGTTGATGTCGACAAAATCGCAGGCTTGGATAACTTCTGTTGGCCTGACTCAATCGAGTCAGTGAAGACGCCGGATGGGAAATTCAAACTCGCTCAGTTGGTACGCGCCAATCGGGAATTGGAACGCGTATGCCGAGCGTACCGCCTTCCATGCGTCAGTGGTAAAGACTCAATGAAGAACGATTATGGAACAGGTGAGAAGAAGATTTCAATCCCACCGACGCTTCTCTTCTCACTCTTTGGAGATCAGCCCGATGTGCGATTTACGGCGACAAGCGATTTCAAGAATGTTGGAGATAAGGTGTACCTTGTTGGCCGTTCACACAACGAACTTGGTGCTTCTGAAATGGCGTTCATGCTCAAGGAATCTGGCGTTGCTGCGGGCATTGGTGGAACTGCGCCCCAACTTGAAAACCCGGCACACAATCTGAATATGTACAGGGCCCTTTCAACCGCAATCCAAAACGGGCTGATTCAAACCGCTCATGATTGCTCAGAAGGCGGTGTCGCCGTCGCTGTGGCAGAGATGTGCATTGGTGGGCGAATCGGTGCCACAATCGATCTCGATGGAACTGGTGATGAAGACCTATGGGCTCGAATGTGGGGTGAATCTCTTGGCAGATTCATCGTGGCCGTCACTCCCGAAAAAGAACATGAATTCACCAAATGGATGGCAGGACACCCACTGACCATCCTTGGCGAGGTTGTTGAGGATTCAACCCTCACCATCAACGATGGCTTCACTCAAGTTTCAACCAATGATGTTTCAGCTCTGGTCCATTCATGGCAATCAACCCTCGATATGACAGGAGGTGTTGAATGATGTCTGCGCCTAAAGTAGCGGTTCTGTTTGGCTTTGGCATCAACTGCGATCATGAGACAGCAGCGGTGTTCAATCTTGTCGGAGGTGATTCAGAGCGTGTGCACGTCAATCACTTTATTTCTGGACAACGTTCACTCGAAGAATTCCAAATCCTTGCAGTTCCGGGCGGCTTTTCATTCGGAGACCACCTTGGAAGCGGTCGCTTGATGGGCAACAGAATGCGATTCGCTCTCCGTGAACAACTTCAGGCATTCGTTGCAGCAGGCAAGCCAATCATTGGCATATGCAATGGCTTCCAAGTCCTTGTCAAAACCGGTCTACTGCCCGGACCAAATACACAACTTCCCGACTTTGTTCAGCGAGCGAGTTTGACATTGAATGATTCCGGGCGCTATGAAGACCGTTGGGTCACGTTGGAATTTGATCCAGAAAGCCCATGCATCTGGACCAAAGGTATGACGCGAATGGATTGCCCAGTTCGACACGGCGAGGGTAAATTCGTCATGCCTTCAACCACCGACTTCGACGGCCTTGATGCAGCGCACCAACTCACAGTTCGATACGTTGATCCAACCACTCCGGTTGGCCAAGGCATCACCGACGAACCTCTTCCGTTCCCACTGTCTCCAAACGGCAGCATGCGGAATATCGCAGGCGTCTGCGATTCGACAGGATTGGTGTTTGGCCTCATGCCACACCCCGAAGCAGTGTATGCGAAATGGCTCCATCCAGATCATACAAGGAATACAGCACCTGGTCCTGATTCGAGCGATGCACTTGGTGAATGGGAAGGTGAAGGTCTTCAGATGTTCAGAAACGCAGTTCAATACGTCATTTCAAAGCGCTGATACAATGGAACAAACTCGACGGATTCAACACATCGATTCTCTACGTGGGCTCGCCGTCTTGCTCATGGTGATGGTACATGCAGCAGCAACTTGGAATCCATTCGACTCGATCCAACCAACACTTCTCGCTTACCTCATCTCGGGCTTGGGCGGGCTTGCAGCACCACTGTTCATCACTTTATTTGGATGGGGGGTGCTTCGAAACGAATCTTCTGTTCCTCAGCGAATATTCCAATCGATGTTCCTTTTCATTATGCAAATTCTAGTGAACTTGACATCCCCACATTTGTTTCAACCATTCACGCCCGGGGTGCTTTCCCTTATGGCCCTCCTTAACGTGATATTACCACCCCTTTCCAAATATTTCACGGGGCAAAAACTTCACCCTCTCTTCGGACTCTCAGTGGTTTTTTTCGCTATACAACTCAGCTTTCCAGAAGTTCAAGGCACCGGAACCTGGTCTGATAGGGTCGCGGCAGAATCACCATCAACGATTCTATCGAATCTTTTCCTTACGGGAACGTATCCCCTTTTCCCGTGGATGTTGTTTGCAGTGCTTGGTGCGACCATTTCCATGAATGGTTTGAACGAAGGCGCAGATCTACCAAATACGGCTAGAAATCGATATTTAGTTGGTTTTGGTCTGCTGTTTTGTATCGTTTCATTTTACACTTCACGAGCCAATGGTGCCTTATGGGCGCATCCAACTGCAGATGCCTATCTTACGTTTTTCCCAGCTAATGCCCCATTTCTTATCGCAGGAGGTGTAGGCGTTGTGCTGATCTGGTTCTTGCTACAGAACGCTACGCTCACTCTATTCCAAAGCGCAGGTAGGCTGAGCCTGACCATCTACATCATCCACTTTATCCCGCTCACGTTCATGCGCAATTTTGATGCGCACTACAGCTGGGGTTTAGGCGTTTCAGCACTAGCGGTACTGACGTACACACTTGTATGGGTGCCGATATCAGCCCTTTGGATAGCGTACTATCCAAGGGCCAATATCGAATCTCTCGCCAGGTTAATTCGCAAGTCACTCTTCTGAGGACGAGGACTTAGAGTCCATTGTTGCTGCATACCAAACCATCATACCGAAGGCAGTCTTGTTGACAACGTCAGCGATGTTGTAGAGGATGTTCAGGTTATCTGTGCCTCCATCACCCTGTCCGAGCATGAAACCGATTGGATAGATTGCCCATCCAAAAGTTAGGATCAAAGCCATTGCCTTGAAGGCAAATTGTGTACCTTCACTGGTTTCACTGACCTTTTCCTTTGCTTCTCCAGCCCAGATTTCGTACATAATGTAAATCCAAGCAAGCATTCCAACTCCGAAGAGAGGCCATGTGAGACCGTCATCCATCTGTCCGGACTCTGCAAGGAATCCAGTGATGAGCATGACGAGGGATGCGCCCAAGAGTCTCCAGAAGAGAGCAGCGGTGGCGACACCAACAGCTGCGAGGATCAAGTAGAACTCAGAAACTTGCAATGGGACGGTGATCAACCAGTCGATGTATCGTAGAACGAGCGGGGAATCGCCGGTTCCGGTGCTGGCAAGGGTAGCCGACCAGTGGGTACGCATGTAGGTGTAGTGGTACCATGCAACACCAGTCACGAGTGCAGCAACGGTCATGGAAGTCTTCCACTTTGCAGCAACGTTCTGCCTTTCAAGAATGAAGAAGACAGTTGATGCAAGCATCATTGCAGTAGCGAGCCAAAACGAGACGCCGACCATATCGGTGGTGTCAAGTGCAGCTCCTTCTGCCGCCGCCGTTCCTAGAGTAAGCAACGACAACGTTCCGATCAACAGCAGGCCAGATGTTCTTTTGAGATT
>DUIP01000071.1 GCA_013330285.1 Candidatus Poseidoniaceae archaeon | reverse complement strand
GATGCCCTCGGAACATGCGATTGCTTGATGGGCTCAACCACTGTGCAAGGAACAAGGCGAGCCACATGCCAGTTGAAAACAGTCGATTAGGAGGTTTTTTCCGGCATTCTGTTGCTGAACGCAGGAATATGGTCGCTGAAATGGCAGATCTGACAGCGGCGCAAATAGAAGCACTGCGAGCATGTGGCGAATTAAACGAAGCCGCAGCGGACCGCATGATCGAGAACGTCATCGGCACCATGTCATTACCAGTCGGTATTGCAACGAACTTTGTGATCGATCAAAAGCACTACCTCATCCCATTTTGCCTTGAGGAATCAAGCGTTGTAGCGGCTGCATCCAACATGGCAAAACGCTGCCTGGTCAATGGAGGCTTCAGAACCAACAATGATGCCCCAATGATGATTGCACAACTCCAAATCATGGATTGCAGCGATACAAAGCATGCTGAACAAGCGTTGCATGAGGCAAGTGAAGAATTGATGGCACTTTGCAATAGCCTGCCCTCGACAATGATTCGTCTTGGAGGCGGCTGTAAGCGCATAGAAACCCGAACCATTCACAGCCTCAGTGGGCCAATGGTCATCTTGCACATCGTCGTCGATTGCAGGGACGCCATGGGAGCAAATGCAGTGAATACAATGGCTGAACTGATCGCCCCACGAGTCGAAGAACTGACTGGTGGAAGGGTTCATCTGAAAATCCTCTCGAACCTCGCAGTGCACCGATTAGCACGGGTCGAGGCCACATTCACACCAGAGGAAATTTCTGACGATGGCACCAAGGCCAATGGTCTTGAAGTGATTCAAGGAATACTCGAAGCCCATCACTTTGCTGTTGCCGACCCGTTTAGAGCGGCGACACACAACAAAGGAGTCATGAATGCCATCAGTAGTGTAGGGCTTGCTTGTGGACAAGACTGGAGAGCCATAGAAGCAGGATGCCATGCCTATGCAGCTTACGGAAAAGAGCACTATGGATCTATGACGCATTGGTACGAAGATGAAGAAGGCAATCTCGTCGGCCGTATTGAAACCCCTATGGCGGTTGGAACTGTTGGAGGGGCCTCGAAAGTCCACCCTGCTGCGCAAGCGAATTTAGCGATCCTCGGCGTTGATTCTGCACAGGAACTGGCAGGTGTCATCGCAGCCTCTGGGCTTGCTCAAAACCTTGGAGCCTTACGTGCCCTTGCCACACGTGGCATTCAAGCAGGGCACATGAAATTACATTCAAGGAATATGGCCGTGAGCGCTGGTGCCGTTGGTGATGAAATAGAAACCATTGCAAAGCGACTCCAAGCGGTCGATGGCCCGAAAACACAAACTGTTGTTGAAGAACTTCTGAAGGCGCTTCGTAGTGAGTGAGGCTCACTCTTCTTCGGAAATGGGCAGGGTCGATTGAATCAGACCATCTGCTTCTGTTTCTTCTTTGAGCACAGACGCGTCGGCCATACCGTCAAGCATCCCAGTGCTCTTGACTTGTTCCCTGAACCATTGTTTGACCTTTTTTCTGTCAGTATAGGGGCAGCCGAATGCCTCAGAGAACCGGCGAGTGGTGATCAAGCGACGTGTGTTTCCGTCCTTTCTTCGATCGATCATTCCCAATTGAGCCAACTCACGAACATAATCATACGCTTTTTGCCCCAAAAGCTCAACCAAACGCGACTGAGCCATTGGCTGGTGATAGGCAATCAAAGCAGCAGCCTTGAGCAATTTCTGAGGGATTTCTGTTTTCGTCTCTTTGGGCAGGTGGCCCGCAATGTCAGGTTTCACCTCAATAGCCCAGCGGTCACCGACTTCAGCCACTTGAAGCGCACCGCCTCGCCGTCGCTTCAATGTGGAACGTAGTGAGTAAAGAGAGTCGAGCATTTCATCTTCATCATAGCCCAGTGCAGTGGACAATTCAGCCACTGTCATTGAACGACCTGCGCCAAATAAGGTGGCCTCCAAAAGTGTATCAACGGGTACTTCTGACATCCATGCTCACTCCACTAACCATTCATGGGACTCGAAAGGTTCCTCCGAGGTTGCTGCATCATCATTGACTTCTGGCTCAACAGTGGTTGAAGCCTCTGCAACATCGATCATTTGATCTTGGGCCTTTGCAGCCGCTTCTGCTGCTCTCTTTGCCTTTCTTTGGGCAAGTTGTTCTGCTTTCTGCACCTTTTCTGCTCGTAGTTGTGCATGCTGAACAGAACCTAAATCCTGAGATTGAATGCGCTTCGATTCAGCATCCTGTTGATCTTCGACAAGGGCTTTGACTTCCTCAAATGATGCAACGTCAGGCCAAGCATCTTCGATACAAATGACACCGTTAGGAACTTCATCCTGCGTAATGGAGGCAAATCCTCTATGCGTGAGGAAAAGTCCAGCAATAAACGATGCAACCTTGGCCTCATCATCATATCCTTCAGGAACAGCCCCGAAGGAATCCTCGAGTACTTTTGCCAATTCAATCATGACCTCAGCAACTGGGACCTTATTGCTCGCCTTCGCTATGCAGGTTTGCCGCATGGCGGTCCAGCAGCGCTGAATATCCCCTTCGAGGTCTTCGTTGTGCATTCGCCCACCGACATCAGAAAGGTATTCTTGTAATTCTAATTCGTGTGCAATTCGATTCTCTTCACGCAAACGGAGAGCTTCGGCATCATCGGCTGCATCTTTGAACGCAGAGAGCAACTCACCGAGCGTCACAGGTCGTCCTTCATCCCGGCGAACGCGTTCATCGAAAAGACCAGGGAGAACATGATCGGCCTCGCCTTGGAGAATTGAATTTGTGAAATGGAATGCTTCATCGTCATAATCTGCTTCCCAACCGAAGTCAAATCCTTCATCCCATTCTTCTTCCTCTTCGGTGGCTTGGACACGATCAAACAAAACAATCGCTTGTTGATGAAGCACTTCCCAGGACAAGCGAATCAAACGGCCACATGCTGGTAAATCAAGTGCTGAGGCTTCGTTTTTAACACGAAGAGTGAACACCTTGAGGAAACTTGACAGATCAACGTTCCAAGGGTCCAATTCTTGCTCTCGAACTAAAGATAGAACCAGCGCAACAGAGCGATCAAATGGATCGACCAATGTTTGGTGTTCTGCTTCTTCTGTTTCGGCAATGGCAAGAATACGGTCTGCGAACTGGGTTGCATCGATCGATGCCTCACCTGATGCGAGGAGTTGATCCATCACGTCCTGACGGAGGAACCATTTGTCCAATGCTGCTTGCTGACCGACCATCTTTTTCACCTCAGATGAGTTCTTCTTCGCCTTCTACACTCTCTTCTATAGCATCTTCTGCTTCTGCCTCACGCACAGCTTGGGCCACCTCTTGGTAAGCCTCAATGTCTTCAGTCATCTCTGCTGTTCGTTCTGAAAGTGCTGTCAATGAGGGTTCAGATTCTGTGGACGTATCCATGTGAGGCAAGAGGCCACCAAGGCTTGCTGGCGCAGATAATGGTTCGGGAACTTCTGGCATTTCGTGCTCTGCCGCACGGGCTTCTTCAATACGAGAGTGGTTCTTTTCGTTGTCTTTTTCGGCTTCTGCCAGAGCGCGTTCACCAAGAGCAATCGCACGTTCTTTGTCGAAATCAACAATACGACGGCTGCATCCATCGCCACCGTGAGTGATACCGATGTGATGATCCGCTAGCCGGAGGGAGACCTTTCTCAATGTAACCATGATAAATTGTGCCCGCTTACTGCGTTCTCTGCACATCATAGCAATTCGTTCGGCGTTGTATCCATCGAGGTTCTGATCGACTTCATCGAAGTAATAGAACGGACTCGGATCGTAATCCTGAATTGCAAAAATCAATGCAAGTGCAGCCATGGATTGTTCACCACCAGAAAGTTGGTGCCGAGTGACCTTGGCAGATTTACCACGAGGCTGAGCCCACAGTTCAAGGCCACCCTTGAATGGTTCATCCTCATTTTCAAGGAACAATTCACCACGCCCACCGTCGCTGAGGGACTTGTAAGCGACCTTGAAGTTCTCATTGACCTTCTCAAGAACGTTAAGCAGACGTTCCTTTCTCTGAGACTCGAGTTTTTCAGTCACATCAAGCAGATGTTTTCTGCGATGTTGTAATGTCTTGAAATCATCCTTCATCGCATCGAGGCGTGCTTCACATGCTTCGAACTGCTCGATAGCCAACATGTTCACAGGACCATGGTCGTCCAATCTTCGTTGAAGCGTTCTTTCCTTTCGCTCTGCATCTCCAACGCTGGGTAATGTCGCCCCTTCTTCCGCAGGTGAGTAGCCCTGCTCTGTCATGTCTTGGAGGGTTTGAGCAATCGTGATTTCTTTCTGAGCAAGTGCACGCCCTATTTCGATGCTCATCGCCTTCCTGGATTGGGATTCTTGGACTTTTTGTTGCAGTTCAGCCTTCAGTGCGCTTCGCTCCTCAATAAGTTGCACGCGTTCATCCTCCAACCCTTGGTTTTCTTCCAAGAACTCACGACGCTCTGCCTCTTTTTCTGCAAGTGCAATCTTGTCTGAGGCGACTTCTGCCTGCATTTCGTCTAATTTCTCGCTGCGAGTAATTGCGGCTTGCTTGATCGCTTGGATACGGGTTTTGTATTCTTGAATTCTCGATTCGAGAAGAGTACGGTGTCCGCCGTCACTGGCCAGTGAGGCTTCAGCTCGACCTTTCAGACCTTCAGCTTCAACTCGCTTGACCTCGGTTGCATGAAGTCGTTCCTTCAGATGAACTGGACTTGCATCTTCGAGCGCAGTTTGAGCTTCTTTCCTTGCTTGGTTGGCGTCTGCGAGGGCTGCCTGTGCAGCATCAAGGCTTCGCAGATGGTTGGCTCCTTCGGTTTCTAAATCTGCCAATCGCTTTTCAGCAGCACCAACGGCTCCAACTGCAGCCGTATGGTTTGATTTCGCCTGTTTATGGGTTGCCTTCCATTCGGATACCTTCTCTGAATGGTCGTTGTTTGAAAGGTCGTTGATCGATGCACGGATTGCTGCTTGTTGATGACGTGCCTCAACCAATGCACCATTGACGGTCTCAGCCATCATGCGGTAACGCTCGACATCGCTTGCTAATGTTTGAACTTCGTTAGCCCCTTGGATATTACCTCCAAAAGAAGTGGTCATCTTCCGTTTCGCACCACCAACCATGGCACCTCCTGCCTCGGTGACGTCGCCACGCAAGGTGACGAGACGTACACCGCCCATATTGGCACGAGCTGTAGCAAGACTGTCAACAATCAGTGTATTCCTTAGCACAAAACGTATGGCGATATCGATTCTTGGATCATAATCCAGCAATTCATTAGCGAAGCCAATCACACCTGGCTTTTTCGAGATCATTGTGGCACGGCCTGCGGGCCGAGTGTTGTTGAGTTTGTTGAGCGGTAGGAAGGTGGCTCGACCAGCTTTGTTTTGAGACAACCATTGGATCGCTTTTGCAGCAACCTCATCGTTATCGACAACAACCGATGTCATTCCTCCGCCAATCGCTGTAGCAAGGGCATCGGTATGAGACGAATCACGCGGTTGGCACAATTCTGCAACGGTACCGATGATGCCGCGAAGTTCGCCACGGTCCCTTGCAGCAAGGACTGCCGCTGCTCCACCAGCCATGCCTTTGGCGCCCGCACGGTTCTCCATCTCAGCCTTTGCTGCTGATAGTTTGCGCTCAGTTTCACGCAATTTGGTTTCAACTGCTTGTGATTCTTCAAGCAACCGAGACTCCGACCGCTGTGCTGCATGGAGTTGCTCAGCAAGTTTTGTTCGATCTTGTTCTGGAGCATTCGCATTCAGTTCTTGCCCCTCATGTTCTGATTCTCCAAGAGCGAGGCGAGCGGATTCTGCGGCCTCCTGGGCTTCACTCAATTGTTCTTCAAGCATCTCGGCTTGTGTTGCAATTCTGTTGACCTCTGCTTGTGCTGCAACCAGGCCTTCTTGAGCACGGTCTGCTGCATCAGTTGCCAAAGCGAGGGCACGTGTGAGTTCTGCGCTTGCCGTACCGGATGATTCCAATGCTTTGCGAACCTCTTCCTCCTGACTCTTCGCTTCCTTGAGGGCTTCAAGAGCTGCGGCAAGATCTTCATTTGCTGTCTTTAGGCCTTCTTCGAATTCATTCAAATCCTCTTCAGAGGAGGTCAGCGCCCCATCAAGTAATTCCAATTCTTCTGCATCCTCAACATCTTTTTCGTCTGCTTCATCGATGCGATCTTGATTCGTGGCGATTCGAATTTGGAGTTGGTTGATGGCACTCATCAAACCATTGTTATCTCCACCTAACAAATCCTCGATTTGCTTCTGTAGCGTACCGATTTTATCATCAAGAGTCAGAAGGATTTTGTCGCCCTGTTTCACTTCCTCGACAAGCGTCTCAGCTTCACCATCTATGCGTACCCGTTCGCTGATCTGGTACTGGCGTTCTGCCTGTTGACTGGCGTATTTTGCTTGGGCTGAAAGACGACGGGCGACTTTCAATTCCTCGACCAGTCCTGTGACTTTGAGGGCCAGGTTCTTTTCCTTTGTCAAGTCCTTAAGTCGGGATTTTTGTTCATCTTCAAGCAAGCCTATGCGTTCAATGTAGCCCTCGACCATGCTTCTCTGCTTCTCGGCTTTTCGAATCTCATCGTCATAGGAAGTCACACCTGCGACCCCATCGAGCACTTTGCGTCGCTCTTTGGCGGTCATTTTGGCCAACCGAGTCACGTCGCCCTGCAATACAATGTTGTAGCCATCAGGTCGAGCATTCGCTGCGCTGAGGAGCCTATGGAATGTTTTCTGGCTGCTGTCTTCACCATCGAGAAGGTAGTCGGTGACAATGTTGTTACTCTTTGTGAGGCGAACTGAACGAGTCATCCGAACTTCTTCTTGGTCGATTGGAAGGCGGCGCCTACCGCTTGCAAGCAAAGGATTAGCGAACACAAGTGTGACTTCACAACCACGGGCTGGTTTGTTGTTTTTACCGCCATTGAAAATGAGATCTTTCGCATTTTGAGCGCGTATCACCTTGTTTGAACGCGGACCGAGAACGAATTGAATCGCATCACCGCAATTCGATTTACCAGAACCATTTGGCCCTGTGATGGCAGTAAATCCACGATCCATAGGAATGGTGAGTTCACCCTTGAATGATTTAAAATTCGAAACTTCTAACGCTTTGAGATACATCCCATTCCCTCGTAATCGGGAATTAAATCCCCGACCTTATCCGCGACACCCGTTCGCGAGGGGTCTTAAAGAATGCGAGAGATGTGCCCCCAGTGCCCCGGTTTTATCGAGGAGTTTCAAAAAGCCAGAGACTCTGATTTTGAAGATAAAATCACATTCTTCAAAGGGTTCCTTTGAAGTCGCATTTTTCGCAACCTCCACCATTACAGAATGGACATGTTGCATAGACTTTGATGCCCTTTCCTGCACCCCTGCCCATGTGAAGGCGGGAGTCACGTTGGAGAAGCCTCGAGCGGTTGATGCGTTGATTGGAACCAGCTCGAGCATGAAGCGGGGTTGAAACAGAACCATACTTTTGCCTGAAATGGTGCGCTGCTTCTCTTCTCTTACCGATGGACTCCCCTGCCTGAGTAATGGCTTCTGCCTCCCAGTATTTTGGGCCCATCATCAGTAAACTGCCCACCAAAGCAAGCAAGATTTGTACAACCCAAGGGGCGACAGCAATTGGAATAAGAGCCGCTAAACCATTTGAATTCACTTGAGTAGGGAGCACGCCCATTCGATCCAGCACAGCGATGGAGAAAAGGACAACTCCGGCTGAGAAAGCCGTTTTGTAAAACCGGTCTTTCTTGGTGCCAACTCGTGCAATCTTGATACGACCTGAAAGGAGAATGAACAGCGAGGGACCCATCATGAAGAAATCCAAACCTGACCATTCACCAGGGGGGACAAGGCAGTTGGTTTCACTTCCATCTGCGATCAATTCTTCTAATCGATCGAAAAGTGGTGCGCAATCTGGTTCGCTCATCCTTGACATGTCATATTTTTGATTCCCTGCACCCTCAATCATCTCTGGGGCAATGGCACCGAACTGAGCGTTTGCCGTCACAAAGACAACAATGCTGAGTGCAATGAGTTGGCCAAACAGGACTCGCAGCCTCCCCATGGACTGCGTACTTAGGCGACGGCCATAGTGATATCGCTTAGCGATGGGGTGAAATGCACCGGCGATTCAGCACTGCCTACTGGAGTGAAGCATTTTGGCACACATCGCAATTATCGGAAGCGGAATCGCTGGCTTGTTTGCTGCGCTTCGCTTGGGTGATGCAGGCCACACAGTCACAGTGATCACGAAACAGAGACCGACAGATTCCTCCACAAATTGGGCCCAAGG
>DUIP01000044.1 GCA_013330285.1 Candidatus Poseidoniaceae archaeon | reverse complement strand
TGGCAGTGAAAGGGCAAATCATTGGTTCTTGTCACATGGGATTAGGTCAAGTCTTGTCTGAAAAGATGGTCTATGGCCGGACGGGGCACCTTCAAAATCCAAACCTGTTGGAATACAAGATTCCATCCATTCACGAAATGCCTCATGTTGAACCAATCATCATTGAATCATGTGACCCTGAAGGTCCGTTTGGAGCTAAGGAAGCAGGTGAAGGGCCATTGCTCCCAATTCTTCCTGCCGTTGTGAATGCAGTTTACGATGCTGTTGGCATTCGTCTCAGGGACTTACCCCTGACTCCAGATGTTGTGTTCAAGGGAATCGAGAAGGCCATGAAAGCAGCAGGTGTTGACGATCCACTCGACCTGAAACCTCCCCGTGCAGAACATGGCCCTCTACAAGACGTCCTTGTCAAGCGTGCTTCAGAGCACAAGCAAAGGGACCGTGCTCGTCAACGTTCCGAAGATACGAGTCCTTATGTCAACGGTGTCTTGTTTGGTTTCGATCCAAATTTGCCACTCGAAGATCAAGTCGAGGGGTGGCGATTTGCCACTGAACCTGATCCGGAACAACTCGCTGAACTTGGTCTGGCTGGAAAGGCATGGCTCAAGAAGGAACAACGACACATGGGCGGTGATGAATGATGCTGATGCCTCCATTTACCTTACACCACCCCACAACCGTGGACGAGGCTTGCGAACTTGCTGCAAGGTTAATGTCGGCTGGTGAAGCCTTTGACTGGGTTGCAGGTGGAACCGATTTAGTTCCAAACTACAAGTGGCACATCAACACAAAGCCACACGTCATCTCGCTTGCTAAGATCGAGGGCACAGACACAATTTCATCCAACGAACTTGGTTGCATGGTTCGTCTTTCTGAACTGACAGAAGAAAATGGAGTGCACCCTGTGGTCGTTCAGGCGGCCTCGAAGGTTGCCTCTTCGTTGATTCGTACCAACGCAACCCTTGGTGGCAATTTGTGCCTTGACACGCGCTGTTTTTGGTACAATCAAGGTGAGGATTGGCGCCGTTCAATTGACTGGTGTCACAAGGCAGATTGTGGTACTGGTGCAGATTGCCGCGTGATTCCAAATCAAAACACGCTATGTGTGGCAACCTATCAAGGCGACATTGCTCCAACACTCATGGTCTTGGGCGCAAGTGTACATCTGATTGGTCCAAACGGAGCAAGGACGATTCCAATCGATGCCTTTTACCAACTCGATGGCATGAAGAAAAATGTTCTCGAAGAAGGTGAATTCCTCCTCAAAGTGACATTGCCTGATGACGCTGCAAAGCGAACAGGATCCTATCAAAAACTTCGTGTTCGCGATTCCTGGGATTTCCCTGAAGCAGGTGTTGCTGCTTCTTGGATTGAAGGCGATCCAAATTCCCTTGTCCTTGCTACAACTGCACTCGAATCGATTCCACGAACCCATCCCGAGGAAGTGGCTTCCATCCTTGAAGGTGGATGGGATGGACAAGCATCGATCAAGGCTCTTTCCACCGCTGTACAAAAGAGCGTCAAACCAGTCAACAACACCGCACTCCCGCCGCGCTACCGACGTTCGATGGTTCGCGTCTTAACCAAGCGGGCAGTTCAAGGTCTATTGGAGTGAATTTATCATGAAAAAGCATCCTCTTCTCTTCATTATTGGGCTGACCCTCATTGGGATGACGATGCCCCCCTCGGCAGTGGCTCAAGATCAATTTGAAGCGCCCAGTTGGACCCTTGGTTGGTCAACGGATATGGACGATGGATTTACCGTGGAAATGGATGATGATTGGGATATCGATGGCGAAATTGTCGGCTACATCGAAAACACTCGGATGAGTCAAGTGCAACTCGAACTCACCTACGACGTCAATACCTGGGTGCCTTACACCTACGACGGGCCTGAAACAATCACTGTTGCAGCGGGTGAAAACAAGAGTTTCACCATCACACTGACCAATGATGAGGGCATCGATGCACGCGAATACAATCCAGACAACAGCTCAACCCTGACCGTCACTGCGGATGAAAAAGTGGGGGATACTTCGACGGGCACCCAAGAAATAGACGGGACCGTTCGTCTTCCCAAGGTGTTCTACCTCAAACCAGAAATAACGCCCTCGAATGACGATCTCTTTGCTGGTTCGAATGTTGAAATCTCCATCCAGATGTTAAATCTTGGAAACGCTAAAGATGCGGTCAAGGAAGCTTCAGCACAAGTGCGAAGTTGCCCCCATCTTTCGGTTGACGGCCTCGATGCTCTTGCCAACACGGTTGTTGAAACAACAGGTGCACAAAATGGCAAAGATTCCACAGCCATTCTGACTCTTGTCGCCTCTGAAAGTCAACCAAGACGGACATGTGAAGTCACAATTTCCTTGGTTTCAGAAGGTGATGATGTTGCTCGCAGCACCACGTTTGATGTGGAGGTTTTCGCTTATGAGGAAGAGACAAAACCTACCGGTGAATCTGATCAAGATGATGATGATTCAAGTTCATCGAACGATGGCCTTACCGTTGAATCAAATCCTGTGCCCGGATTTATGGCGGTCGAAGCATTGTCAATGCTAGCAGCGGTCGTTCTTATCCGCCGGAAAAAGTCGTTCGATTGAACCGGATGTAGTTTTCTTACATTTTTGGGGCCATTTTGTCCTAAACTTTGTGCACAGGAGGTATATCAACCTCTTCATCTCTCGATTTTTATCGGAGCACTCATGGAGAACCATTATGAGTGGAGCGAAGTTCCGTCGAATGTCTCTACGAGTATATGATGCGCGAGACGAGGTATAGGAGGGAAAAGATTGGCAGAAACAGAAGCAAAAAAACTGTCAGTTGAATCTTGGCTTAAGGTCGGACTTATGGCCTCACTCGTTCTTTCCGTCGCTTTGATCGGATTGGTCAGTTTGAACAAGCAAACTGTTCTGTCCCCGTACGCTACAGCAGACGATGAATATTCAAATCAGCAACTGACCTCCATGCGAGACGATTTCGCTTCGGCTGATTTCTCGATTGCAAACACCATGTCGACACCTATGCTGGTGAACGACTGGCAAGACCCTCACCGCACCATGCTCGTTATTGCAGGTCCAGAGAAACCATTCGATGCTGCTGAAGCATCAGCCGTGTATGATTTCGTCACCAAAAAAGGCGGAAAGGTCATTCTCGCAGCCAACTCAACCAACGCTCAACTTGTGGCCGACCAATTTGGTGTCAAGTACTTCGGCGACATGGTCCTTGATGACCAACGCTACTATGAGATGACCGACGAACTCGATGAGGTGCTGCCCGGCGATTACCGCAGACTATGGGCTGCAGCAAGCCTGCGTGCAAATGTCACAGAAATGGGCGATGAGCGCTTGATTCCTTGCGCACAGGGCAACCTTGACATCGGCGTCTATGACAACTGCCGTCTACCGGTCCTGTTCCACCGCCCAACCGCAATCCAGGTTCTTGATGACCAAACCGATTCGAACCGTGACGTCAATGTCCTTGCCGCAGCATCGACTTCTGCCGTCATTGTGACCGACTCGAGCAACCTCGACATCAACAGCGCCAACAATCCAACCCTTGGTGAAGGAAAGACGGGACTCATTGTCCGAATTGATTATCCTGGCATCAGCGTCCTTGATCAAACCTCAAACAACGACCAAGGCGAAGTTTCAGTGACAGGTTCTATTGTGTTCGTGGCAGACCACTCTGCTCTTGCAAACCATCTATGGGACAAGGATATTGCCGAAGAAGTTGGCTACCAACAATGCAGTTCTCCGTATTATGTGCAACAAGGACACAACTGTTGGAATTCTGATTCCCAAGGATTGTCCGATGCCCAAGGCGACACAACTTGGAACGGAAATGGGCAGTACTTCCAAGCCCTCATGCAAGACATGATGGAAAAGGACAATGAGGATATCTCGACAAAGATTACTCGATTCAATGACAATTTCTTCATCGTCTTCGATGAGAGCCGTCACGTCGCTAGCCCTCTCTCCGCTCCATTTACAGAAGCAATGGGCGCCATTGTTCTCTTGACAAGCGATGTTGTGCTCAAGTGGCTCATCATCCTCAATCTCTTTGCATTGCTTGCTATTGCAATTATGGTGGTCCCAGAGAAGGAAAACTGGCGCCACGTATTCGATCTAACACGATTCAGAGAGCGCCCAACAAAAGTTGATGCTGCTCAATATCAAATGCGCACCAGAGAAGCATTGCTCTCAAAGGTGCGCCAGTTTAACGATTTGACGCGTGATGAATTCATGCGCAAATCCCCAGCGGAAATCATGCAGATGGTGCGTGACCCGCGATTGGTGGAACTGATCAGTTCCAACCGCATCTACTCCAACGACGAATTGCGTGAGTTGATCCCGCACATTAGACGTTGGGGAAATTGAAATTTGGAGGAAAATAGACATGCAACCCCCTAACCCACCCGCAGCCCCGCCCGCGCCAGCGCCGCCTATGCCTGTGGCTCCAGCCGCCCCCGCCGCACCAGCAGCACCAGCACCACCAATGCCGGCAGCTCCTGCACCAGCAGCACCAGCGGCTCCAGCCCCTGCACCAGCAGCACCGGCCGCTCCGGCCCAGCCGAAGCACCAAGCCAGCCCCGAGGTCAAAGCCCGCTTGACCCACGTCGGCGCAATCTCTCAAGCGATTGCTGCCGAAGTGCAGAAAGTGATTATCGGTAAGCCTCACGTCATCGACAATGTGTTGATCAACATCTTGTCGAACGGCAATCTTCTGTTCGAAGATTACCCTGGTTTGGCAAAGACACTGATGACCAACACCTTCGCTGATGCGCTAGGTTGTGACTTCAAGCGTGTTCAATTCACGCCTGACTTGCTCCCTGCTGACATCACAGGTACCAACATCTACGACGCAAAGAAGGGTGAATTTACCTTCAAGCCAGGACCTTTGTTCTGTAACCTTCTCCTTGCTGACGAAATTAACCGTGCTCCTCCAAAGACCCAAGCTGCTTTGCTTGAGGCTATGCAAGAGAAGCAGGTGACCATTGGTACGGTGACCCACAAACTCCCAGCACCATTCATTGTTATGGCCACACAAAACCCGGTCGAGCAAGAAGGTACATACCCACTTCCTGAAGCACAACTTGACCGTTTCATGTTCAAGATGTCTGTCGGTTATCCTGACCGTGCTGACGAAGACGAAATCCTCCGCCGCCGTATCTCACGTGGTAAGGATGCAGTCGATGTCGACGTCATTACCGACCCACAACGTGTGATCGCTATGCAACAAGCCTGTGAAGACGTCTACGTCGATCCAGCGCTTCGTATGTACATGGTTGAAATCGTGTCCCGAACCCGTGAGGACCCTCGTGTTCTTGTCGGTGCTTCGCCTCGTGGTTCCCAAGCTTTGCTCAAGACCTCTCGTGCAGCAGCAGCCCTTCGTGGACGTGACTTTGTCACGCCTGACGACATCAAGGCTGTCTCTGAACTTGCTATTGCGCACAGAATCATCCTCAAACCCGAACATCAAATCAAGGGTCTTGAAGCTGGTGAAGTGATTCAAGCAATCCTACGAGAAGTTCCTGTGCCAACCGTTTGAGTTGACCAACGTTACTTGAATTGAGGTGATGATTGATGTGGAGCCGTAAATCTGCTATGCTGGGAAGTTTGGCTGTTGCCATGTATTTGCTTGGGTTGACCTTGCGAAACTCCCAACTGGTTACAATTGCGGTTGTTATCTTCGTTTTCCTTACCTGGGCTGCCTTGTTCGGTGGCCACGCAGACGTCGCATCCAGCGGCCGTCGTGCAGAAGAATGGACTGGCGAAGAGGGTGTCGCTCTTGGTAGTGTTACTGCCATGCGTAAACTCTCGAGCGCTCGAATCTTCGAAGATGGTGAGTTAAACATCACATTACGGATGCAAAATCATTCGTCATTGGCCAAGATCTTGGAAGTACGCGACCGTGTTCCTGAAGTGATGCGCATCAAAGATGGTGCAAATTACATCTTGATGGAACTCGGGCCTCGCCGTGAAACCCTCATCGAATACACAGTTGAATGCCCTCTCCGAGGCTTCTACAGCGTGGGTCCTGTGGCTGTCAGGATTCAAGACCCATTCGGTCTGTTCCACAAGGAAAAGGAATTGCATGTCTACAATGATTTCCTTGTGTTCCCGAAGATGGAAGATCTCAAAGAGACCTTTGTCAAATCGCGTGTTCCGAAAATTTTCACCGGTGCGGTCAACATCCGTCAACCAGGTCCTGGGTCTGAATTTTACTCACTACGTGAGTATTTCGAAGGCGATTCATTCCGTGCCATCAACTGGTCGGCATACGCACGATCTGGAAAACTCATGGTCAACGAACGTGAGCGTGACGCTGTTTCCGACATCATCATTATCGTGGATTCACGTTCAGTTGCAGAAACTGGACCAGTGTCTCGAAATGCATTGGTGTACTCGACACGTGCGGCTGCATCGCTGACCAAGTACTTCCTTGGCCGCCGTGACAGCGTCGGTGTCATCGTGTATGGCGATGAAGTTGTCAGCGTTGACCGTGACACTGGAAAGAAGCAACTCTATGTGATTCTGACGAAACTTGCTGGTGCTGTTGCACGAGGCAACATTCCACTGCAAGTGGTCGTGAACCGTATTTTGCCACACATCAACAAAGGAAGCCCAATCATCTTCCTTTCCAATCTTGAAGACGATCCAACCATCGTCAACGCACTCCGCGACTTCCGAGCACGTGATTTCGATGTGACGGTTCTCACACCATCATCCCTCGAATTCGAGTTTGATGCACGACGAATTGACCGTACTGGATATGAAGTCATGAAAACCGAGCGAGACGTACTCATCAGTGAATTGCGTGGACTCGGCGTCAATATCATGGATTGGGAGCCCGATATGCTCCTTTCAACCGCCCTCGCAGGGGCACGAGGATTCTGAGGTGAAACGATGACAGTAAGCAAGCCATCCAGCGATACTGCCCACCTTTACGATGGAAAGACCGTACGTTCATCAGCTCCTTCCCGAAAGAAGGCAGCAGGTCAAATTGGTGCAGGGAGCGACATTCCAAAGGATGCAATTCCAACCGTGGAAATTCCAACATTCATTGAAAGCCTCCTTGGCGGACCTCTCGTTCCAAAAACAAAGTTCTTACCTCCAGCAAAGTGGGTTCAAACCTTGCAACTTTGTGTGTATGGAGTCCTTGTCGCACTTGCTATGCTGACGTACTTGATTTCGCCACCAGAAGGTACCATTTGGTACATGATCACTGGAAGCCTTGGTATTGCTACTGTGCTTCAATTGGCACTTATTGTAGCAGCAACCGGGACTGGCTTCTGGGGCACATTCCAACGTGATGGAAGATTTACCCTCGTGAGCAACTTAATGTTCATTCTCGCAATTTTGAGGTTTGCTTCTTCAAAGGTCACTCTTTCCAATGATTTGTTTGCACTGCAGGACAAGCCGTTGTTGCTTTCTGGCCTTGTCGTCGTCTATGCTGTCTTGTTGATTATGTACTTCGAACTTAGCAATGGTGTTCTTCGATACTCGATGCTCGACACCAGCATTCGAACCAACGAAGTCTACGTGATGAACCCGCAAAAGATCGTTGGTAAGTACCACCGTTCACTCATTATCAACCCAATTATTGCAGTTGGTCTTGCAACAGTCGTGTTGTCGGCAAACACGATTCTCCCATTCTTTGTGGGTATTTTCTCCAAAGATACCGCACTGCGCATGGAAGAGTCTGTTGAGCTCATTTCAGTCTATGGAGTTGCCCTTGGGACCTTCTTTGTCTTCTTGGTGGTCGGCGGCTTGTTCGCATTGAACCTTCCAACCCACCTGCAAAACTTCCGAGAGAAGCGAGCAGAGTGATTCAGTCTCTTGTTTTGACAACGTGTTCTACGTTGCATTGTCGACTTAACTCATGCAGCAGTTGACCCATGTCTTTCGTTTGCGCAAGTAAACGCACAGCATGACCTGTGTCGGATAGAATCTCAACACCAAGTGCTTCAGCACCCCGTGCATCGAGGACTTCCTGAGCCTTCTCACGGTTTCCTACAAGGGAAAGAAGAGCAGTATGGCTTTCCTGTGAAGCTTGGCCAAATTGATCTTCAATCAAACGCTTTGCTTTGCTGGAATCATGTTGGGACACAATCCAACGAATATCTCCAGGCTGGGAGTCCAAATGCCAACATGCAATCCCTTCTTGATCAAATTGTACGAGAACTTCTCCAAGTCGGCGGCTTTGTTGTTCCAAGGATTTGCTTTGACAGCGAATGGAGGCCACACTTGGCATACAACCAATGGCTTTGATGGTGTTTTCTTGGTACAAATCTGGGCCAACGACTGTTGAAGAATTGGTATCCATGCTGCCGTGTAAGTGGCGGACCTCGAGGGGAATGCCTGTGTCAATCAGAGGTTCTACAGTGGCTGGGTGGAGAATTGGAGTGTCAAGACGAGACAGTTCCAAAGCTTCTCCATAGCCAAGGTAAGCAAGGGGTTCTGTTTCGATGCCCCATCGTGGATTCAGCGGCATGATGCCGCATACATCCTTCCATAGAATGACTTTGTTGGCATCAACCAGCCTTGCAATAGATGTGGCAGTGTGATCTGAGCCACCTCGGCTAAGCAGTGCCAGTTGACCATCCTTACCTTCGCCAAACCAACCAGTGATGACCGGTGTGCCGTACAAAGAAGTTCGATCGAGGAGGTTCATTGACGCCTCAAGGTCGACTGTAGGTGCTCTGTTGATGCCGTTCAATCTGAGGCCTATGTCCTCTGCTCCAACTGGATGTGCATCGATTCCATATTGCTTGAGGCGATGCGCAACAACGAGTGCTGAAAGGCGCTCACCTGCAGCAAGCAATCTGTTGATCGCAACTGGATTCGTGGGTGTGCTTGCTAATTCAACCAATGATTGTTCAATGCCATTCAAGACTTTCTTGAATAAAGGCCCAATCTCACTGTTGAGCAAGCCGGGGGCAAATCGAAGATGTTGACTCGACAAGTCGTTCACTAGACGACTCGCGTAGCGCGGTTCCATGCTGGCTCGCATCAGTCGATCCGTTGTCCCCCAGAGGGCGGAAACAACGACCATGGTACGTCCATTCCATTCGCCAACAACTTCGGCAATCCGATCAAGGTCGGATGAATCACGCAAACATGATCCGCCAAATTTGTGCACAGTTATCGCTTCACTCATCGATGAATCCCCCGCGCAGAGCCAAATCAGTGAGCACAAGAATAGCCATAGCCTCGACAACCGCTACTGCCCTTGGGCCCAAGACCGGATCATGACGTCCTTTCACAGTCAGTGGTTCCATTTTTCCGCTTTCAAGATTGAGTGTGACCTGCTGTGAAGCGATGCTGGATGGAGGTTTGAAAGCCACTGAGCAGCGTATTGGTGCGGTGGTTGAGAGGCCAGCCAACACCCCATCAGGTTGTTCGCCCAAAGGCATTGGCTCTTCTGGGGTACCGCCCCATGCGTCATTATGGTCCAAACCAGTCATGTTGACAACTTGAAAACCACGGCCGAAGGTAACCCCGCGTGCAGCAGGAATGGACATCATCGCTCGAGCCATGGCAGGTTCAATGCCATCAAACCAAGGCTCTCCAAGACCGAGTGGTGTTCCTTTAATGGTGAGATCGACTCGACTTCCAATCGAATTGAGACTCATCCTATGGGATTCAACAATTTCGACCATGGCCTCTGCAGCCGTTGGATCTCTGCAACGCATCTCTTTGCATGCATCATTAGCCCAGCGAGGTGGTTGCTTCTCCATTTCACCCGCTTCGACTGGCCCGATGGCCCCAACATGGGCTTCGGCAGTGATGCCAAGTGGGGCGATCAAGGGTGAAACAAAGGCTGCTGCAGCAACAATCGGCGCAGTTAGGCGGGCGGATGAGGTGCCACCGCCGCGAAGGTCCGCTTCACCATTTGTTCGCTTGTGCATGACCATGTCCTGATGACCAGGTCGTGGGTGATGAGGGAGGAAACTGTAATCTTTTGATTTCGCATCTTGGTTGTTAATGGAGAGTTCAATCGAATCCCCAGTCGTTTTCCCATCGAGGACCCCAGACCTCAACTCAACGCGGTCTTCCTCATTCCTTTTGCTTGCGTAGCGCCCTCCGGGTCTTCGCGTTGCCATCGCTTCAGCAATTCGATTGTGATCGACGATCATCCCCTCGGGCACACCTTCGAGAACAGCACCGACTCTGGGTCCATGGCTTGTCCCAAACAGGGTCAAACGGAGGTGCTCTCCCAGCTGCATTTGCATGAGGCTCAATTGAACCAATGGCGCTTCCTTCAAGAAGGTGCGTGCTGGAATGAATCCATTCATTCGGTCGCTTCGCTGTTGAGGAATGAGGTTTCTACAACGTTCACTCCCTTCACGCGGGTTTCAAAAAATTGCTTCAATCGCTCACACGTTGGCTTACTCACCTTTGGAGCGACAACGACAAGCGCAGACCCAGAACCAGAGATCCCTGCAGCACGTGCTCCGTTTAACAGCGAATCGTTGGTGATTTTTCTTCCATGCACGTCGCCTAGGACGCCAAGCATTGCTCGTCCATTCCAAGTGAGGGCCACAAGTTCTCTTCCCTCTTGAAGGGCACCAAGGGCCTTTTGGAAGGCATTTTGATGTGGAACAAAATCTTCGATTTCAGGTTTTTGTGTTCGATCCCCACGACAGATGACAAGCACATACCAATCATCTGAGTTAGGGCCACTGCTCTCCAAAAGGACGCCTTCTTCGATGCTTTCTGCCTGAGGGTCGATGAGTTTCCATCCAGGTGTAGCACAAGCCCAAGCATCGTCGACAGAACCTGTTAATGTTACACCTGCCTTGATTTGTGCTTGAACGGATAATCCAACGATTTCAGCATCGCTCAAATCGGTCGAAGTCGCAGCGCATAGTGCACGAAGAGCAGCTATTGATGTTGCTGCGCTTGATTTTAGTCCCTGGCGCGGAGGTATTTTTGACGCGACAGCCCAGTGCAGGTCTTCCAAGGTTTTTCCTTCTGGAAGTGCATATCCACCCTCAACCCAAGCCTCCAGTACGCCGTCGAGAAGGCCATCGGGATCATCAAGTTCTCGCTTGCTGGGTGCGTCAAGCAAACGGACAGCGACTGGCAAATCCAGAGCCATACTGGCACCATACCCTAGGCCTGCAGCATGGAGGAAACTGCAGGCGCCATGTGCCTTGCCGCTTCCAAGTACCGCCACCTGCTCACCTCTCAGAGACAACGCTCGAAATAGTCACGCCAATGTGGCGTGCACCGACATCGCTCCATCCAAGAATTCTATCGCCAGGCACCAATGATGTGACCGACAAAGGCTTCCCCAATGTATCGACTGCTCGGACTGTCTCCGCTTGTTGTAAGAACATGTGCCCCTCTTTATCGTTTTCATTCATCCATCTGAATAATAAAAGCGGGCGTTGCTCAACCTTCAATCTTCCAATCACTGCTTGACGCATTCTACCATCTTTACCTGCGATTGACACGGAATCTCCAGATTGTAATTCTGCCAAATATTTGGTTGTTCCATCCGCCATCAGTGCATATGACTGAGGTGAGCCCGCATTGACTCTAAACGGTCGAGAGGGGACAAATTCCGATGGTATTGTTTCGCCATGAACCAACATGAAACTCGAGGCATTCGATCCAACAAGCATGCCTTCACCAACATTGAGCAACGATGTGAAATCGATGCAATAGCGTTCACCGATTCCACCCTCTTCAACAGATGTGATGTTCAAAGATTCAAGATTGATCACAGTTGAGGAATCTTCAGGCTCTGCCGTTGAAGATTCACTACGCTCCAATCGTTGGGCTTTTGCAATCATTGCAGACTCGATCATTGGAGCCTCATCAGCGATGACAACAGCGTCCACTCCCTGCTCAAGAGCGAATGCAGCACCTTGAATTTGAGCGACGGTTGTGAGTTGGGCGGCAATTCGTGTCGGCGCGCCTTCGTTTGCTGCAATGAGGTTTTCAAGCGGAATCATTGACCATGATTCAAAGGAGAGAACGAGCCAATTTACACTACCGATCAGAGCCTTTGCCTTTTCTTGGCTTTCCTTTCCATCGATGTGCACAACAGCTCCTGCCAACGTATCGTTGATGAACAATTTATTTGCTTCAATTCTCCCATTAACGCCGTCAATCACAGCATCAATTCCTTCTGGAAGCAACTCACTTCCTCTCTTTGAGGCCTGTGTATTCAACCAGATTTCCATGCTTTGACCTCACAGATTGCAAGCATCCATTGCTTCATCGACTGATGCGTTTTGGTGAACCAGCATCACAAGGGCTCTCGCAATGCGCTCCACATGCGGGTGGGCAAAGACTTGCCTCCCCATGCAAACTCCGGATGCCCCTGCATCGAGGGCTTGCCGAACCATGGTGAGGATCCCTCGACTGTCCCCAGTTGATGGCCCACCTGCAACGAGGACGGGGATTGGTGCTGCAGAAGCGATTGCACTGAATGACTCTGCATCACCCGTCCAGACAGTCTTAGCAGCATCACAACCAAGTTCGAAAGCAAGGCGAACAGCATGGGCATTGCACTCAGTTTGATCGCCTTCGATTGGATTGAGGTGTTCACCACGTGCGTAAACCATGCCAAACATTGGTAATTCATGGTGAAGAGCTTCCCTACTGAGTTGTCCCATCCGTTCAATCATCGCAGCCTCGTTTGGGCTGCCCATGTTGACTTGGCATGAAACGCCTACTCCGCCTCTTGGGATCACTTCGTCAGCATGACCAACAATGACTTTGTTTGCTGCATCAGGGCCTGCATGACGAGTTGAAACAGAGAAATGAATCACCATCGAAGTTCCTGAGCCTTCGCAGAGGTGCTGGTAATGGCTTACAACCCCTTTCTGGGCAACGATGCCGTCAACTCCAGCAGCCACCAAGGACTTGATGACGCCCTCTGTATCTGTCAGACCTGGAATCGGGAAATCAGACGCTCCGTGGTCGATTGGAATCCAGACGCCTCGGCCGTTGGGCAGCAATTGGTTGAGCCGGTCCGTCTTGTTCATGCTTTGTCCACTTCGTCCCTATTCTCAAGGTTTCGCACCCAGCGAAGTTCACTCTGTTTGGTCAGATCCCCAGTGCATGAGGGCTATTTCGGCTCTGCTGAGGTGCTCCTGAAGCGTTGACCGGGGGGTATCCATCAATTCAGCGAGTTCTCGTAAATTGATTTTCTTAGGGTGCTCGTAGTATCCTGAGGCGACCGCCAGTTTCATACATTCGATTTGACGTTCTGTAAGGAGTGTCTCGATGATGCTCTTGTTGCTTTCCATTTCAACAACCTTGACCACATCAGGAGGCAGAAGTTTTCGTGCAATTTTCAAAAATTTGGAGATTCCGCTTGGCACCCCTCGAACCTTGATGGAAATCCCTTCGCCACCGTACGTGTAAGGGGGAAGAATGTGAATATTGGCGAATTTGATCGCAGCAATCGACAATGGATGTGAATTCCACACCACAATGTGTCCACCATCACCGACGCCAAGCACACTTTCGACCTTGAGAAACGGAACATCATTGAGGTCGTCAGGGCCGCATCCGTCGCAAAATGTAGCATGGATCAGCTGGCGAATTCCATCTTCGCCAATGTCAAGGTGGCCAACAACCTCAAGCGAATGAGCGATTTTTGCGATTGGCGCATATTCTGAATTGGCTACCGTTTCAGCCGTCCAACGCAGATGAATTTCTCTCATCGTTGTAGTGACGTAAGGCCTCGTATATCTGCTTGCCTTCTGCCTCAATGCAATTTTATCTTCGTTTTTTCTGTTAAATGGCCGTTTAGTGCCTCGCTAATATTATATTCGACCAGCCGGTCGGACCAACTGGTCGAATGCCTCTTGCTCGCTATGAATCCATTGATGAATCCCTGAAAACGAGGATTCTTGAGGTTTCAAAGCAGGAATTCGCCGCCCTTGGCTACGATGATGCCTCATACAACAAAATCATCTCCAGAATTGGAATTTCAAAAGGTTCGATGTATTATTACTTCGAAAACAAAGAAGATCTGTTCATCACGTGTTTCATCGATGAAGCCCGAAGTTCCCAAATTCTGACCTCTTTCACATCAGAAGCACTCGCCTTTTCTCAAATCTCAAACGAACAACAATATTGGCAGGCATTGGATGAATTCTGTGTAAAGCAATGGACGGATACTCTTCAGCACCCACTTCTGATGTCTCTTGCGCGTCAACTCACAACACTTGGCCCCAGCCACCCGATCGTAGGCAAATTGAACGCTGAGATTGAGGGGCTGAGTGAATATGGCGCTTTGATGAACATTCTCGAGCATGGAGTAAACCTCGCAGCAATACGAAGTGATGTGCCTCTTACGGTTCTCATTCGAATGTCAAGCGAGTTTGAAATTTGGCTGTTTCAAGAATTCCAAGAGGGTCGATTGAATAAGCAAGAAGTGCTCGACAAATTCATACAGATGTTCAGAACATTGTTTGAAAAGAGAAGGTGAAATAAATGAACAAATTATTGGAAATGGAAAACCTAGAACGACATTATGACACCCCTGCTGGCGTTGTCAAAGCGCTTGATGGCGTGAGTTTCGAAATCCACGAAGGCGAACGTGTCATTCTTCTGGGCCCCTCTGGTTCTGGAAAAACTACGCTTCTCAATTGCCTTTCAGCCCTTGACAGTCCAACTGGTGGTGCCTACACCTTCATGTCCAGTCAAAAGGAGGGATTGGATGCAGTCCCACGAAACAATTCAGAGAAAATGACCTCTTTTCGAAGAGAAAATATTGGCTATGTGTTCCAATTTTTCAATCTCTTGCAAGACCTTACCGTTCTTGAGAACATTCTCCTGATCCAAGAATTGGCTGGTAAAAAAGACCCAGATCGAGCCAAAGAATTGTTGAAACTCGTCGGCCTAGAAGCTGAAGTCGACCGTTTCCCTGGTGAAATCAGCGGAGGCCAGCAGCAACGAGTGGCCATTGCTCGAAGCATTGCAAAGCGGCCAACCCTTTTGCTCGGCGATGAACTCACAGGTAATCTTGATACCGAGACTTCAAACAAAGTCATGGAGGCCTTGGTGAGTGCATGCAAGCAAGAAAACATCACCTCAGTATTCGTCACCCACGACGAAGGCTTAGTCAAGTATGCAACGAGAGTTATTCGAATTGACAGTGGAAAAATTGTTTCGGACGAACAAACGAACAACGATTCTTCGGAGTGAGGGTTAACCATGTCTGCTCTCTTGAACAAGCGCTTGGCTCGAAGCCTATGGCGAACCAAATTACGACTTTTGGCCGTGGTGTTGATGGTGTTTGTCGGCGTCTTTGCAGGCATTACCTTTGGGGGCTATGCTCACAACCTCGGTGGCATGTACGATACCATGCAAGCTGATGATGAAAACGGTGCGAATCTTGCAGATGTGTGGATCGACAACCGCAGTGCTCTTTGGACGCCAGAAGAGGTCAATACATTCTGTACGGCGCTGGAAACTGCGTGGGATTCTTCCTCCGTTGCTCAATCGCTTGATTCTTGCGAGGGTCGAACAGTGACACAAGGCGCGATGTTCCACACCAACGATACCGGCCAGCACATCATCAACTCCCTATGGCACGGCATCGCTGAGGGTGCCAACGCCGACCGCGTGTGGATGCCAGAGGGTCATTCTGAAGGCAGAACCGCCGTTGCTGCTGATGAAATTGTCATCGATGCTCACGTCACAGAAGCTCTTGAACTGAGCCTTGGCGATACGGTAAGCATCGGAGCGGGAAACGCAACTGCTGAATTCACGATTGTGGGTACGGGGTATCATCCACTTCACGTCCTCTTTGCGCCTGAAGGTGAATTGTTCCCATCCGAGCCAGGTCAATACGTCGTGGGCTACCTTTCCGATGCTGGAATGGCTCGTCTCACTGGTGAAGTCCTTGGTGCCAGCAACATGATTCTGTTGGATGTTGAAGGTACACCATCGTTTGATTTACCCGATACCAGCGAAGATGAGGGCGATGAGATTGATGATGTGAAGGCACTTGTCGACACGGCTCTTGGCGAAGCAGCCTTGGATGCCCGTGTTCGTGACCGGGGGCAAAACGAACCCGTCGAAGTCATGCGACAGGATCTGGAAGGAACCAAGCGAACAACCGTCCCATTCACCGTCATGATCGCTTCAATTGCCGCCATCACCATTGTTCTCAGTCTTCAACGCTTGGTTCAAAGTCAAGCCAAAGAAATTGCAGTGCTGCGAACATTAGGGGTCAAGCGCTCATCGCTCATGATTGGCTACCTCATCGCTCCATTGATGATTGGCGGAGCCGGTTGCGCTCTTGGTGCGTTGGCAGGACCAAGTGGCATGAATGGGATGTTGGACTTTTACCAAGAATTGGTTGGTGTCCCAATTGTGGAACGTTCCGTTCCAACTTCTGTTGTTACATCCGTCATCGGCTCGACCATGCTTGTCGTGTTCCTCTCGGGTGCTTTCCCTGCATGGAAGGCAAGCCGTCTGGATCCTCTTGCCGTGTTAAGCGGTCAGAACGAGATGCGAGTGGGGTCAAACCTGCTGCGAAAACTCACTTCATGGATGCCAACAACGCTTGGCCTCTCCATTCGTTCAAGCGTTCGAAAACCCGTTCGACTGACCATGACTTTTGTTGCCGTCGGTATATCTCTCATGCTGTTTGGTTCAATTCAAATGATGTCAGTTGGTTTGCAAGACACAATGGTCGGCGCTCTTGAGGATGACCAAACTTGGGATGCGCAAGTCTACATTATGCCAGATGGTGAACAACCCATTGTGGATTGGGCAGAAACGAACGGCGCCAAGTATGAAATGCTCATTGAAATGCCACTCGGCTCAGTTGCTGATGCTGATGAAATCGAACGAACCTTCACGCTTGTAGGTCTTGACTCATTTGAGACTGGCATGCGTGCAGTCTCCCTCTTGGAGGGGAATGCACCTGCTGGAAATACGACGGTTCCGCAAGTCATGATGGATGAAGGAAGCATGACCTTCCTTGGTTGGAACATTGGAGAGGAGCAAACAGTCAGTCTTAACGGCGCTCAAACCGAAGTCGAGATCGTCGCTACATCGTCTGCAGAATTGGCGAGAACGATGTATTTCTTACGCGAGGATTTGAGCGAAATCTTAGGCGTCAATGCGACTTCAGTCTATCTTGAACTTCCACAAGGGGTTGAGGTTGATTCTGCTTTAGGAGAGGCATCCATGGGCATTGTTGAGCGACAGACGCTCCTCAATGGCATCAACAGTTTGCTCGACCAGCAGACACAAATTTTCCAGACGATGATGTACCTTGGATTGTTGTTCACTGTTGTTGTCATGTTCAATACGATGATCATGAATGTTGCTGAACGTGATTTCGAACTGGCCACATTACGTGTTCTTGGTGCATCCACACGGAACCTTGGAACCATGCTTCTGTTTGAGAGTCTGCTGATTGGCATTATTGGTGGCATCGTGGGGGTTTTGTTTGCCTATGGTGGAGCGGTTGGGCTCGCAGCCTCGTTCTCATCTTGGCAATTCTTCGTACCGGTGACCATTGTTCCAAGCGTGGCGTGGCAATTGATGTCTGGCGTCATTATCATTGCAGTAGCAATGACACCTTTCGGCGTTTGGCGTCTTCGCCGAATGGATCTGGTTGAAAAAGTCAAAGATTTGTCCGCTTGAGTGGTTCCCATTCAACCGATGCTACAATAGACGAGTTCTGCTTAGGGTCCTCCAATGGACCCTCAATCGATTGGTATGCTGGCCGTGTTTGGCGGCGGATTTACGATTGGATTGTGGTACATTGTCGCTCGCAATGACACGAAATTGAACATGCGTCAAGGCATGAGTCCCGAAGGCTTGCGTTACAACAGCGGACAGCCGGGATTCGGTAATGCAAAACAACAACTCAATGCCAAGTTGGCCATTGTCGAAGAACGCCGACGTGCTCGTGAATTGGCCCGTGGTCGACTTGCTCAACTCGAGGCAGAACAGAATGTCAAGAAGCAGGCTGCTGAGCGTGCTGCTCGTGATACTGCAGAACAAGCTCGTGAAGCAGAACGTCTCCGCCTCGCAGCAATTGCTGAGGCTCAAGCCGAAGCAGAAGCACAAGCACAGCAAGCCGAGGAGGATGCAGAACGCAGGCGCAGGGAGCGAGAGGAAGCGCGCCTTGCTGAAGCCAGAAATGCACAATTGGCTGAACTTGAAGCTCAACGTCAGGACGAACTTGCAGCAGCAGAAGCAGCAAGACTTGCTGAAATCGAGGCTGCACGTGAAGCGGAAGCAATCCAATCAAAGCAAGCAGCAAAGGCTGCAATGAAGGAACTCAAAGAGCGGCTTGAACGTGAGGGTGCTCGTTCCTCAGACGTGCAAGTCTCCTTGATGTGGAACAATTTCAACGATTTGGATTTGCATATTGTCTGTCCATCCGGTGAACGTATTCACGGCGGAAATAAAATTTCGAAATGTGGTGGCGAACTTGACGTCGATGCCAACGTACGTCCAGAGAGCAAGAAGCCTGTCGAGAACGTCTACTGGCCAGAAGGAACGGCTCCAGCAGGTCAATACCAGGTCTATGTCCATCATTACAAGAAACATAAGAAGCGACGCTCGAAGGACCCTACCAAATTCCAACTGATCGTCAATTCAGTCGGCGATGTTATGGAGTACAAAGCTGCTCTTACCCATGGCGATCCAATCATGTTGGTTGCCACCTTCGAAGTCCCCAGCATGGCTGAACGACGACGAGCAAAGAAAGAACTTGAAGACCGTCTAGCAGCCCTCGAGCGGGGAGAAGACCCTGAAGCAATGGCTGACCTTGCTCCTGAAGAAGCTTCGATGACCACCACTGAAACAGAGGGGCTCATCGATGAACTCAACGAACGCCTTGAGCGTGAAGGTGCAGATTCAACATTCGATGGTGCTGATGGCTCAGACCTTCCAAGCGCTCCAGATTTGGATGAATTGAGTGGAAATTAATCGAAAAGCGACTGAGTTATGAATGTGTAATCACCAGCCGCAGCCTTAGAATGGTGAACATGTATGGTTTCCGAAAAAAAGCCATACCTCCTCGTGTTTCTGATGCTTGCGTTTTCCCTTTCCTCAGGGATTGAATCGCTCACAATACCTCTCGAAGAGGGTGGTTATGAACAGCCTGTACTCGTTACGCCAACCCTTGCCAATTCCTCAGGATATCAAGAAGGCTCCATTTTCACCCAAGCCACGATTGCGATTGGAGGCCAACACATGTGTGCGATCATCGATAATCGATCAGTCATGTGCTGGGGTGCAGGCTCGATGGGGCAACTTGGTAATAACGCCTCAATCGATCAAAACGTTCCCGTCTATGTCGAGGATTTTGGACCCGGTCGTACAGCGACCGCCCTTTCTGCTGGATCAACTCATACCTGCGCTTTGCTTGACAACGGTTCAGTCACCTGTTGGGGAGAGGGTACAAATGGCCAATTGGGCGATGGCACCTTAACAAGCAACCCCATTCCAAACACCATCGTTTCGTTCCCTTCTGGGAAAAAGGCAATCACCATTTCTTCAGGCGACGACCACACTTGTGCGATCTTGGACGATGGAAAGGTGATGTGCTGGGGTGAAGGGTCGAATGGTCAACTCGGCAATGGTGCTACTATTGATGCAGCCACACCCCAGCAAACTGATGCATTGGGTTTCAACAGCACGGCAAAATCCATTTCAGCGGGCAAACACCACACCTGCGCCATCACCAACAATGGGACCACGGTCTGCTGGGGACAAGGCTCCAAAGGGCAACTTGGCAATGGGGACCCCTCGATGAAAACTTCTCCAACGCCAATAGGGACCCTTCCATATGGATTGAGTGCAGTGGCACTTGCGGCCGGAGAAGAGCACACCTGCGCCTTGCTGAGTCAAGGTTCAGTGGCCTGTTGGGGCAATGGAGATTCTGGTCGATTAGGCAATGGATCAACGAGTACAAGTTACACGCCAGAATTAACTGCTTCATTTGGAGGTAGGACCGCAGTTTCTATTTCATCATCTCATCAGCACACATGCGTTGTGTTGGATGATGGAAATGCTTCATGTTGGGGTGTGACTGCCAGCGGCAGAGGTGGCTTCATCGGGGCCATGAATGAACAACTTGTCCCAATGGATACGTCTGGTTTCGGTGGTGGCCAAAGTGCTGTTTCAATTACTGCAGGCCATACATACTCATGTGTGATCCTGCAAAACCTATCCGCTTCGTGTTGGGGCGATTTAGGTTATTCTGGTTCGCTCGAGGCGCCTGAACCCGCTGTGATCACCTCATTGCCACAAATGAGGACCGTCGCAGTTGCCGAACGGGACTTTAACGGCAATGGAGTCTACAACATCTTTGAATTCCCAGTCAATTATGATTTCACAGCAAGTGGCCTTTCTGCTGGCAACAAACACACCTGTGCCATACTGGATGATGATTCGGTCACATGTTGGGGTGACAACTCACACGGTCAACTCGGTACAGGGGATACTTTCAGTCATACCACTCCAGTTTCCACCCTTTCCTTGGGCGCTGGTCGAACTGCACAATCAATTCATGCTGGCTACACTCATACCTGTGCTTTGCTGGACAATGGCTCGGTTTCATGTTGGGGTGAGCAATACCTCTCAAACGACACTAAAGTCGATTTGACATCGCCAACTCTGGTCGGTGATTTCGGTCAAAACCGGACTGCAACTCAAATCTCAGTTGGAGATTCGGTGTCGTGTGCCGTGTTGAATGATGGCAATGTTTCCTGCTGGGGCAAAGGCAGCAACGGTCAACTCGGTAATGGGGCGACGGACTCATCAACTGATCCAACACCAACCGCCTCGTTCGGAGGTGGGCGAAAGGCGGTTTCAGTCTCCCTTTATTCGGATCACGCCTGCGCATTGCTCGATGATTCATCGGTCATGTGCTGGGGTCGTAATGACTACGGCAAATTAGGAGACGGCACCAGCACTCAACGTAACACCCCAGTTCAAGTCAATGCCTTCCCCACCAACACCACGCCAATTTCAGTTGCCGTTGGAAGTCACCATTCCTGTGCGATGCTCAATATTGGCGATGTATCGTGCTGGGGTGAAGGGACCTTCGGCCAAAATGGCGATGGGAGTTCGACAAACCGTCCTTCTCCAGGTCGTACAAGTGGCTTCGGCGCAGGGAAATTGGCTCTGGCCGTCTCTTCTGGTGATCATCACATATGTGCAATGCTTGACAGCGGTGAAGTGGCATGTTGGGGTGATGGAGGTTCAGGCCGGCTCGGTAATGGGGCTTCTTCTCGAAAGTACACGCCGACATTGACTTCTTCATTCGGTGAAGGTCGCATTGTGACTTCACTTTCTGTTGGTTCATACCACGCATGTGCCGTCCTCGATTCAGGACAAATTTCGTGTTGGGGTGCAGGTGCAGATGGCCGTCTTGGCAACGGTGAGACCTCCAACCAAGCAAACCCTGGGCTGACAAAGACGCTTGGCCCCTCAGTTTCATCACTTGCGGTCGGTAGGGATCACTCATGTGCCTTGCTTGGCAACGGCTCAGTTGCTTGTTGGGGAAGTGCAAGGCTTGGCGATGGCCAAACCAGCGGATCTTCAGCCCCAGTCCTTGTGTCCTCATTTGGAGCCGGTCGGACCGCAGTACAGATCAGCAGTGGAACTCAGGGCAGTTGTGCCCTCTTGGACAACGGTTCAGTTTCATGTTGGGGGCATGGAAGCAACCTTGGAAATGAATTTTCAGCCGTTGTGCCATCACCAACATTGACTGGTGATTTTGGTGCAGGGCGCACTGCTGTGGACCTCTCCTTAGGTGGATCGCATTCATGCGCAGTGCTGGATAATGGTTCAGTGGCGTGTTGGGGCACGAATCTATTTGGCGAGCTTGGTAATTCTACAATTGATTCTGGCAATCCAAAGCCTTCCCTTACTGGAAGTTTTGGGGCTGGTAGGACTGCTGTTTCGGTCACAACAGGCGTTGATCATTCATGCGCACTTTTGGACAATGGTTCAGTTTCATGTTGGGGTCGAAACCAGGGAGGTCAACTTGGAACAGGAGACGCCTTCGACACAATCAGGAGCAGCCCGACCCTAATTGCCCCCTTTGATTCTGGGCGTTTCGCAGTTGAGATTTCAGCCGGACGGTGGCACACGTGTGCCCTCTTGGACAACGGACAGGTTTCGTGCTGGGGCAAGGGTAGTTTGGGCCAACTGGGCCATGGTAACATTTGGAGCTCGACGGTTCCACTCACCATTACGCATTCTGGCGGAATCTCAAATGCCGTTTCCATTTCGGCTGGCTATGAGCATTCTTGCGCATTATTGAGCAACGGTTCTGCAATGTGTTGGGGCTCAAACAACAATGGAGCCTTGGGCATTGGTGATGCAGCCTCCAATTCACACGTATACGCAGTGATGGTCCCGCCATCACTTGACGCCAACCGCAAGGTGGTCGACATCATTGCAGGTAATGATCGAACGTGTGTGCTCTATGACAACCAATCTGTTGCTTGCACTGGAAGAGGTGATGGCGGCCAAATTGGAAACAACGACACTTCGAACCAACTCAATTTCACCTATACAATTCCGCTCGTTGTACCAAAGTCGATTGCCATCGAAAATGGCGATCGTGATGGGGATGGTGTCGCCGATCCTTTGGATGCATACCCTGATGATATCACTCGCACTGTGGAGTGTCCTTTGACTACATATGGCCGGTATACATGCACAAAAGCGCCGTTAGGAAAATACGTGCCAAATGACGCAGCAGTCTATCCCACCGATGCGAGCGTTGGCTACTACGTCGATCGTATTGGCCAGGCTATGGAGCGCCCATGTCCTGTTGGGCGCTACAATCCAGTGATCAGCGCGGAGAGTATGTATGCCTGCATTGATTCTGACCCAGGCCATTACGTCGGTTCCATCGGCCAAGGTGAACAAATACCATGCGATGTGGGTACTTATCAGCCAGGCATCCGTTCAGTTGAATGCTTACCCGCAGGTCTTGGTCATTATGTCAACCAAACTGGACAGACAAACCACATCCCTTGTGTGATTGGAACATGGCAAAATCAAACTCAGCAAAGCGAGTGTCTTCCTGCTGAATGGGGTCACTTCGCCAACCAAACTGGCCAAGTGAACCAAACCGCTTGCCTCGAGGGTTTCTATAATCCAAACAACGGCTCAATACTTGCAAGCGATTGTGGCCCTGCAGACGTTGGCCATTATGTCAATCAAACTGGACAGCATAACCAAACGCCATGTGACATTGGTACGCTTCAAAATCAAACTGGGCAAGCCGAATGCAGAAACGCATCCTTGGGCCATTATGTCGAAGCAACGGGTCAATCGACTGAGATTCCATGCGCGATAGGGACCTATAATCCACAACGAGGAGCAAACAGCTCGTCATGGTGCCTCCCTGCAACACGCGGGCATTTCGTCAACCAAACCGGACAGGGCTCACAAACGCCATGCGACCCTGGCTCATTCAATCCATTGAACAATTCGACCGACCCAGAGGCTTGCATTTCGCCAGACATTGGCCATCACGTCCCTGCTCCAGGACAATGGAATCAAACACCTTGTGACCGAGGCACCTTCCAAAATCAAACCGGGCAGTCGTCGTGCAATGATGCTGACCCGGGCCATTTTGTCAATGCCACTGCACAATCAGTTCAGCAACCATGTGAGCCAGGATCATTCCAGAGTCAGCCTGGCCAATGGCGATGTTTACCGGCCAGCAGCGGTCATTACGTATCAGATGGTTCTCAAGTGAATCAATCAGCATGTGCAGAAGGGACCTACAATCCGAACACTGGCTCACGCAACGCCAGTGATTGCATCAGTGCAGAACCAGGTCACTTCGTCAACATGACAGGCCAAGAGCAACAAATTCCTTGCCAAGCTGGTACATTCAACCCCGATGCTGGTTCGACTGATGCAGCAGCATGCTTGAACGCCTCGATTGGGCATTTTGTCTCAGCGCCTGCTCAACATTCAGAAACGCCTTGCCCGCCTCAAACCTTCAATCCTACAACTGGTGGAAACAGTTCTGGTGCATGTCAATGGGCCTTGAGGGGGACCTATGTTGATCTGCCGGGCCAATATCAAGGCGTTCCTTGTCCAATTGGGACCTATAATCCCACGCCAGGTTCCGGGAGCATCGAT
>DUIP01000064.1 GCA_013330285.1 Candidatus Poseidoniaceae archaeon | reverse complement strand
TGGACCTACAGTAGAACAGGCCGCTGAAGAACAATTAGACGGCCCAACGCTGGTGCTTTCCGAAGAATCAGAAGCCCCGCTTGCTACGACGTTGATTGTCGTTGTCACGACAACCTCCTTGCTCTCTTTGCTCGTTTCCTTGGTCCTCGGTAATGAATCATTGAGGATCCCTTCCACCGCTGCGGGCCTCTGGTTCCTTGGCATGGTCGGAAGAACGCATGAAACCACAGATGGCCGGTACCAGCGTGGACGCCTCATGGGGTACTTGACTGCCAACCCCGGTTGTCACTTCCGAGCACTGATGGCTGCCCTCGATATGAGCAATGGCCAGATCACCCACCACTTGCGAATTCTTGAGTCCGAGGAAGCCATATGGCGACGTAAGGACGGGCGCTTGGTTCGTTATTACCCACTCACGAACACGATGAACCCTGGCATGAGCGATGAAGAACTCCCAGTTCCACCGCTCTCTCCAGACCCGAACAGCTTGCAAGGAAAGATCCTGACATTATTGGATGCAGATGGTCCAATGGGTGAATTCCCGACACAAGCGGAATTGGCAAAGCGATTGGAAAAGAGCCAACAACTGGTTTCTCATCATTTGCGTACCTTACAAAAATTCGGTCTCGTCGAGAAGCGAAAAATGGGCATTAAGAACCGTTACAAGTTGACAAGGGAAGCCATTTTCTTGTTGGAATCCAATGACGATTTCACCCGTGATTGAGCACATCTCGTGTCATTCCAGACGCATCAATGGCCCATGGAAGATGCGTCCAACCGCTGCCTTCAACATGTTGAATGATTGATTCTGGAGACGAATTGTTGCTTCTCAACACGCCAACTACACCTCCTCCACCCGCACCCATTGCCTTCCAAGCAGTGAGTTCACCCGTGCTTTCTAATGAATCCAAAACGCCTCGAAACGGGTCATGTAATCCTGGGTCGAGCAAGTCGACGCCCTTCATCACCAAACGCAATGCCTCTGTGAAGGCCGTGCTGTCTTCACCCACAACAGCCCTGTGCATGGATTGGCCAGCCAATCGTAAGACTTCCAGTCCGCTTGAGATCTCTTCATCACCTTCTTCGAACCGATTCCACACAGATTTGTGTAAGTCTCCAGAGACATGCGGTAGGCCAGTATCAAACAAAAGGAGGTGATGCTCCATCCATGCGCAAAACTCTGCTGACGGGTTCAAACCAGTCCGGTGGACTGAATCATGCTCAAAACGTAGATGTTGAATCCCTCCAAAAGCACTTGCCCATTGGTCCTGGCGCCCACCAGTGTTGCCCAGGGCCGCCTCGAGTTGAAACGCCTTTTCGGCAATTGAAGACGGGTGTTCATCCGACGGGCTAATCGCAGCGACAAGAGCCACATTCATCGCTCCTGACGTGCCAAGTCCACAACCTGTGGGCATCTCAGTTTCATACCTCACCTTCACACGGCGTTGGTCATCAATTTCACATGATGCTGTGACGTATTGATCAATCGCGATGTTGACCACCTCGCCCGTTTGTCCATTGCAATAAGCAGGCACGTCCGTCCAGCCTCCGGCCAAATCGATTCGAACTGGCACCTTTACGGTGATTTGCTTCGCCATGCCATAGCGCAGTTTGAGGGGACTCATGAAGAGTCGCATTCAAGACAAGAATGCATGTGGCATGACTGCCCCGAGGGGAAATGGTGAGTCTATGAGCGTGCTGTTTTCCCCTGATTCAGAATTAATCTGGCAGAAAAAGTGGAACGAAGCACGCCTTTTTGAACAGGATATCCGTGAAAATCGTCCAAAATTTTACTGCCTCGAAATGTATCCTTATCCGAGCGGGAAAATGCACATGGGCCACGTTCGAAATTATTCGATTGGTGATGCTGTAGCCCGGTACAAACGCATGATGGGTTTTGACGTGCTCTATCCAATGGGTTTTGATTCGTTCGGGATGCCTGCAGAGAATGCAGCCATCAAAGAAAACGCACACCCCCATGAAATTACAGAACGCAACATGGCTTCCATCACTCAACAGATCAAGCGTATGGGATTCTCATATGACTGGCGTAGGCAAGTGAAAAGCCATGATCCGAAGTACTACAAATGGAATCAATGGTTTTTCACCAAGTTCCTCGAGAAGGGCCTTGCCTATCAGGAATTTGCGCCTGTCAACTGGTGTTCTTCATGCGAAACCGTCCTTGCCAATGAACAAGTGAAGGCTGGCCGATGTTGGCGTTGCAGTGGACCAGTCGTCCAAAAGGGCATGAGCCAATGGTTCCTCGACATTCCTAAGTACGCGCAAGAACTTGTTGACGGCCTCGATACGATTGCTTTCCCGGAGAATGTCAAATCGCTGCAACGGGATTGGCTTGGTCGTTCAGAAGGTGCTGAAATCACCTTTGAGATCGAAGGTCGTGATGATACCTTGACTGTGTTCACCACTCGACCAGACACTCTGTTCGGTACCACTTTTGTCACCCTCGCTCCTGAACACCCACTCGCTGAATCTCTGGCCAATGGTACCGAACATCAAGCGGAATGGCAGGACCTCTACGATGAGGTCTCTGCAATGAGCGAATTCGACCGGATCAAGAACATGAACAAGAAACG
>DUIP01000144.1 GCA_013330285.1 Candidatus Poseidoniaceae archaeon | reverse complement strand
GAAGGTGAAAACGATGGTGCTGCTGAAAAGGCTGGCAAGGGCTTCATCCGAACCATGGTTGGTATCATGACCTACCAACGAACCATCAGAACCGTTCGACCAGACCCAAAGCATTGCATGTACAATATCCGCAAGTGGGAGAAGGCCAAAGGGCTGCTCAATGAGATGCACAAAAAGAACAGTCAATCTCATCTTCTCAGCGATTTGAAGAAGTCAATTGTTGAGTCAACTTCTGAAGATTGAATTCATACCACTCATACGAGTGATTGAAAAGACCGAACCCCCCGGCACACATGAGGCGATGAACATGAGCGATGACGAACTACTCCAAGGCCCAATTGAAATGCTACGCAACGGCGACCTCGACGGAGCCATTGCCGACCTTGATGCAAAGATGGGTCAGCACAAAGAAAATGCACAAGTCCACCATATGTTTGCTGAATTTGCAAACATGAAAAACATGGAAGCACAAGATGACGTGATCCCAGGTGGAAAAATTATGATGGCTTACAAAAAAGCCATGCAACTGGATGAAGAGAATGAAGAATACATTGCTGATTTTGCAACATTTGCTCTTGAATGCCGACGCATCCCAGTGGCTGTCAAAGAATTCCAACGCTATGCAAAGAAGTTGGAGTTGAACGACATCCCCACCGATGAAGTCCTGTTCAACGCAAGCAGAAACATCGTCGATGCGATCGAAGTTATGGATCCAACAAAGAAGAACCCAATGGTTCAACCATGGCTCAAGCAAGCACTCATCTGGGCTGTTGGCGGATTAGGATACGCACCCGAAGAAGCGGTGGAAATGCTCACTTCAGATGAGTGAGGTGTTTCTATGACGGACGGCTCAACCGTTCGTTTGGCGTTCCGCATCGGCTACTTGGGTGATGCTTACCATGGCAGCCAAATTCAGCCGGATGTCAAAACTGTACAGGGTGAGTTGATTCGGGTATTCCGCAGTCTAAGATGGCTTGACCCTTCGGATGATCAACACAATCTGGTCCTTTCCAGCAGAACTGATGCTGGCGTTCACGTGAGGGTGAATGGAGGTGTTGTTCGAATGAATCGGGAACTATGGGAAGCATTGACGCCGCGAAAAATGGTTCGTGCTCTCGATGATCGTCTACCGAAGGATATCGCTTTCCTCGATGTGACTGAAGTCGATGAAACATGGAATCCACGGATGGCTGAACATCGAGTCTACAGGTATCGCTTGGAAGGGATTGAGTTTTGGCAATATCCAGGTGATGTGTTCAACGATTGGCTCGCCATGTTTGTCGGCACCTACGACGCGAGAAACTTCGCTCGACTCGAAGAAGGAAAGAATCCGATTCGAACGATTTTATCTTGCGAGCCTTGGGTGGTCGATGGTCGTGTTGTTGGCTTCGAAATCGTAGGTGAGGCTTTTTTGTGGAACCAAGTTCGAAGAACTGCGATGGCACTCCATCGAATGTCGATTGGAGAAATCGAACCAAAAGCGGTGGAATCAGCCATAGAACACCCCGAGATTGAGGCTGATTTTGGCGTTGCACCACCAGACTGGTTGATCCTTTGGGGCGTTCACTGGGAGGACATTCCTCTCGATAACACACCTGTTGACATCCAATGTTTTTCTGCACCACCAACGGGAGTCGGAGTGGAGCGAACCATGCGAAAGCGTTGGCGCGAAGCTGCAAGGTATGAGATGAAGAGTCTCTTGCACAACGAATGGGCGCGGCTCGGAGAGTTACCAATTGTCAAACACCGTTGACCTCATTTGAGTTCAATGTGAACGGTTGCGCCGTCTTCAAGGTTGAACAGTTCTCGCAAACAAGCGCCTGCAATAATTTCGACAACATCGATATGCCGTGTCAAATCAGGAATAAGAAGGGCACATGGAATGTTACCCTCATCGGTTTTGAATTCCGCTATGTAGGCCGTAGCCCCACCAAAAGAAACACCATCACGAAGGAAACCACGTATTCGATGTGCCTCAAACGACTCAACATCAACATTTCCAGCCGCTAAACGATCTTCTGAAGATGCATCAAGGGTATCGATGCCAGATTTTTTCCGCAATGCAATGTATTCAACAAGATCATGCCCGTCAACCGCCACATTGAGTGTACCCGGCCAAGCCGTCTTCCCTAAAAGGGCACGGAATTGCTCTTGGTAGTGCGGTTGGGCCATGAACACATGAGCGCGCCCAAGGCCACTGCTGACCAAACCTGACAACTGCATGGATGGGCGACGGACGCCTCCCTTTTGAGGGCATGGTCGCAGAAGTAATGATTCAGCATGATGAACCCAAAGGAACATCAAGCACGGGGCATTCACATCCAATGGAGGCGATGGTATGCCCGGCGATATGTCATGGATGGAAACTCGATATGAGGAACTCTCAGAGAAATCACTTTTGTGGGAACCACCAACCTTGGAAAGCCCAAATCAACCACGCTGTCGTATGGATGGCAAGCCTACAATCATGCTTTCTGCGAACAATTATCTGAACCTTACAACCCATCCAAAGGTCAAGCAAGCCATGCTTGACGCCACAGAAAAATATGGAGCCGGAAGCGGAAGTGTTCGAGCCATTGCAGGAACCATGGATATTCATCTGGAAGCCGAGAAAAAGGTGGCCGAATTCAAGGGCGTTGAGGCTTCATTGATCTATTCCGCTGGCTACACCGTCAATGTGGGTTTGATCCCTACACTCGTCACTGGACCGCAAGATGTCATCATCAGTGATGAACTAAATCATGGCTCAATCATTGATGGTGTTCGATTGACCAAAGCAAGCAGAGGCGTCTATGCCCACAACGACATGGGCGAATTGGAAGCCGTGCTCAAAGCCCATGAAAACGCTGAGCGAAAACTGATCAT
>DUIP01000013.1 GCA_013330285.1 Candidatus Poseidoniaceae archaeon | reverse complement strand
GAACTCAATATTACTGCATTAGGCTTGGGCCGTGACTACTTCAAAGACAACTTCACCAAAGAGGACCCATATGTTGTTGAAGCAAGGGAAATTGAAACACCCAAGTTCTTCATTGACGGAAACGAAGCTGCTGCTCTTGGTTCCATCTTCGGCGGCGTCCAGATGTTGGCATGGTACCCAATCACTCCATCATCATCCCTTGCTGAAGGCATCATCAATTACATCCCACAACTGCGCGTGGATGATGAAGGAAACGCTACATGCGCCGTCATTCAAGCAGAAGATGAATTGGCAGCAGCAGGTATGGTTCTTGGCGCTGGCTGGGCCGGCGGACGAGGCATGACTGCAACCTCAGGCCCCGGTATTTCGTTGATGCAAGAATTCATTGGCCTGGGCTACTTTGCAGAAATCCCATCTGTGTTTTGGGACGTCAACCGTGTGGGCCCATCAACAGGTCTTCCGACACGAACACAACAATCCGATATTACGCTCCTGTACGAAGGAAGCCATGGCGATACACAACACATCGTACTCATTCCCGGCACGGTCGAGGAATGTTTCGAATTTGGATGGAGAGCCTTTGACATCACCGAGCGCTTCCAAACCCCGGTCTTTGGACTCAGCGACCTCGACCTTGGAATGAACCGATGGGCCTGTGAAGGATTCACGTATCCAGACAAGCCAATGGATCGAGGCAAGGTTGTTCGAGACAGGGATGTGTTCGAGGCCTTCGAAGAATTCGGTCGATACCTCGACGTTGATGGCGATGGCGTGCCTTACCGAACGCTTCCAGGGTCCGGCTTGGATCCTATCCTCTACAGAGGTACTGGCCACAATCCGAAGGGCGTTTATTCTGAAAAGCCAGAGGATTACTTCAACCTCATGGAGCGACTAAAGAACAAGATTGACGGGGCAAGAGACCACCTGCCTGCACCAATTCTGCGAGAAGAAACAGAATGTGAGGTTGGTATCATTTACCTTGGAAGTATGGAAAACACCATTCAAGAAATCGACGACATGTTGGAAGGAACCGGGCTCAAGGTGAGCCAATGCCGAGTTCGTGCACTTCCACTCCACAGCGGTGTTGAAGACTTCATTCGTCGACACAAGACCACGATTGTTCTCGAGATCAATCGTGACGGCCAACTCTATGGTATTCTACGAAAGGAATTGCCAAACGATTTGATCACCAAGGTCCATTCCGTTGCATACAGTGACGGTATGCCACCTCGGGCTCGCATCTATGCGGACCAAATCCTAGCCACCCTTGAGGAGGTGAACCAATGAGCGACCGACCTGCACGACCCGCCCGAGCTGTGAAACTGAATGTCATCAATGAACCAAAGGACAGTTACACTGGAGGAAAGTCCTCGCTCTGTCCTGGTTGTGGCCACGATCAGATTTCAAACGTCATCATCGCAGCCGCTTGGGAAAACGGAATCGAACCACATCGCATCGCAAAGATGTCAGGCATCGGTTGTTCCTCAAAGACGCCAGCGTACTACCTTGGACAATCGCACGGATTCAACACAGTTCACGGACGAATGCCATCGGTCACCACCGGTGCCTATGCCATCAACAAAGACTTGCTCTACCTCGGCGTGTCTGGTGATGGCGACTCTGCATCCATTGGAATCGGTCAATTGATTCACGCTATTCGCCGAAACATGGACATGGTCTATATTGTCGAAAACAACGGTGTCTACGGATTGACAAAGGGTCAATATTCTGCAACAGCAGATGTGGGCTCGAAAAAGAAGAAAGGAAAGGCAAACACCACGCAACCAATCGATTTGTGCGCTCTTGCCATCAATCTAGGATGCACATTTGTCGCTCGCTCCTTCTCAGGTTCGAAAAAACAACTGACATCGCTTCTCAAGGCAGCCATGTCGCACAAAGGCTTCGCTCTCATCGACGTCATCAGCCCGTGTGTGACCTTCAACAACAATGATGAGTCCATGCGCTCCTACGGCTACGTCAAAGAGAACGAAATCACACTCCATATGGCAGATTACATCCCTCACTTCAACCCCGTTGAAGAGATCGAAGTACCCGAAGGGCATTTCCGAGACATTGAACTTCATGATGGCTCAACCATTCGCTTGGAAACCATTTCAGCAGAACATGACCCTGGAAATGCAGTGGCTGCACTCACCGCACTTCATGAGGCTGAATCAAGCCAAAAGCACGTCACTGGGTTGTTGTATTTCGACAATTCAAAGCCTGCACTTGCAGAGGATTTGGGCCTTGTTGATACACCACTGATCGACGTCCCAGATGACGAACTCCGTCCAAGCAAAGCCATTCTGGATGAACTCAATGCCGCATTGCTTGGCTGAGGATGACTCTTCGCCGAATCTCCAATAAAGGAGTGGGAGGGATGGCACCCCGATGAGCACCATCGCAATCGCCTTGGGTTGCATAGCACTTCTTGGCATGTTTGTTGTCGGCATTCGCCTTCGAAAGTCCCGTCGTCAACGAGAACTTTTGGCGGCCCGTCGGGCGAAATACAATCCTCATTTCGAACAACGACGACGTCACATACAGAATATTCGTGGACGCCAAGTTGAGGATTTAGACGAAGACGAAATCATCGCCTACCAACAAAGAGACTTGGCTCGAAATCAAAACATCCAATTCCTGAGATTGATTGTTTCCGACCTCTTCGATGAAGAGGAACTCGAACCCGAACAAGAAGAAGAGCAGCGTGAGGAACTGTTGGTCGAACGTCAATCATGGATTGAAGAGAATCAAGAAGGTTTGAACGAGCATGCAGCGCTTGTTGAAGAGGAGGAAATTGGTAGTGGTGTCACTGTGATGGAAACAATTGCTCCTGAAGAAGACGACATTGAAGAACGGCTCGAGCGGGAAGGTGGCAAAGCCGGTGAAGTGCAACTCTCCCTCGCATGGGATGATTACAACGATCTCGACATGCACGTGTTTTGCCCTTCCGGCGAACGCATTTACTTCAACAACAAGAAGAGCGAATGTGGTGGAGAACTTGACGTCGACATGAACGTGCGCCCTGTCAGCAACAATCCTGTCGAGAATGTGGTCTGGACCGGAGAGGCGCCACCTGGCAAATACAAGATTGGCGTTCACTTCTACAAGCACCACCGAAAGCGACGCTCAAAGAAGACCACCACCTTCAGATTGCGAGTGATGGTTCATGGAAAGTCAAGAGATTACAGCGGCACCATCAGTTCTGGAAGCGCCATGCAGATGGTGACGAGTTTCACACTCAAGCCGAACAGTTCAGAATCGGGTAAATCCATGCCGATTTGAATCAGAATTTCTGTCCCCGAATGAAGCGGGTAAAACGGAGAAAGAGCCCTACGTTTGGTTTTTCTTCGAGACCGAGCCGCCAGTCCAGTTCATTGGCTTGATCGTACTTCAAAAGGTCATCAAAGCCACCAATCCATGCGTCATCAATGAATATTTGAGGGACCGATTTACTTCCTTTCGTTCGAATCAAAAATTCCCGATCCATTCGTGCTGAGGAGCCGAGTTTCTTTTCCTCATAGGCAACCCCCTTTCTGTCAAAAAGACGCTTGGCGCTAACGCAAGCTCCACACCCTTTGTTGGTGTAGAGTTCTACTTTCGCCATGCTAATCCCAACGCATGTGTGATTTCAACCTCACTGGAGATGAGCGGTGGTAGTCCCTCTCGGATTTGAACCGAGGTCGGAGGAACCAGAATCCTCCATGATGGACCGCTACACTAAGGGACTATGCCCCTCGCTCGAGCATCTTGTTCTTCAAATAAACGGTTTTTTCATCTATAGAGTAATTTATATGCTAAGGCATAGTGTGTGATAACATGAACAAGAAGTTTGCTATAGTAATGGCACTTTTCATGGCCCTCGCTGGTTGTACGGAAAGTATTGAAGACGAAATAAAAGATATGATTGTCATACCTGGATGTGACGATAGTACCGCATTTAATTATGATGAAAATGC
>DUIP01000171.1:735-4504 GCA_013330285.1 Candidatus Poseidoniaceae archaeon | reverse complement strand
GTGCCGTCAATGTTTTTTCTGCGCCCTTCCAAATATGCGAGGTTGTCATTCAACAGTTCCACCGCATCTGGATTGAGATCGCCTGCACGATACCCTTTGACGAGTTCTGGTTGGGACAGCAGCGCCCCCATGCTTGGCCCTACACCAGCATAGGGATCGGCTACGATGAGTTCGCGACCAAGGTGTTCTCTCAATTTCATTGCGCTCTCAAGTGTGCCGATTCGTTCATTTGAGAGTCGTGCCGAGAAATAGACCTTTGAAGCATCGACCCAGAGAAGGTATCCATTCTCTTTGATCCTTGTTCGGGTTCCAGTTGTGCCATCTCGCGTGGCGAGGGGATGAAGGTCTCGAACGCGGAAATCACCTTGAACTCCGAGGTCCGCGCACACAAGTCGAATGTTTGGCAGCTGGGTGAGCATGGCGTCGGCTATGGTTTCTGCAAGGTGCCAAACCGAGTCCTCGATTTTCACAATGAGGACATCCCCTTGTGTTTCGTATGCGTTTGGTAACTCCTCCTTGTGTGCGTTATATGTTTCAGGATCCAAATGTTCACTCCAATGTGTGGGGGCTTTTCCACGCGGTTCAAGTTCGACAATCGCATTACCGTGCCATGATTCATCTCCATCGGAGGGGGCTGTGTCGTTGAGCGGAATCGCTTTGTTTCCGTCGGCGAGGGAACTGACCCCAATGTGCTCGGCGAGCCATTTTTCCAAGCGGCAACGCTGCAACCAGTGTTGGGTTTGCGCGCTCGGCACACTCAAATGACGCATGATGCTCGCTCCATCCAAGCGAAGGTGAGGTTTGAGCATGACGGCTGAGCACAACATCATAACCGGCCTTCCTACAACCGGATTGTTGCTGATCGGGATGGGGCCTGGGCGGCTTTCAGCCATGAGTCTCGAGGCTGTTGAGGCAGCAAAGGCTGCTGATGTACGCCGGTATGAGGCGTACACTGCGTTGTGGCCCCGGTCTGAACTCGACGCGCTCGAAGCAGCAGTTGGCTCGATTGAGAAGGTGATGCGGCCTGAAGTCGAACAGCCCGATGTCTTGTTTGAACTGGCACGTACTTCCTTGGTGGCTCTGCTTGTCGTCGGCGATCCTTTGCAGGCGACCACACACGTCGACTTGCAACTTCAAGCCGCTGAAGCCGGCATTGAATGTCGAGTCTTCCATGGCGTTTCCATCACCACCTTGGTCACTGGCGCCGTTGGACTATCGAATTACAAATTCGGGCGTCAAACAACCCTCACCTACCCCTACGGCGGGTGGGTTGCTACTTCCCCATTGGAAGTCATCGCTGTGAACATGCACCAAAACCTCCACACCCTTGCGCTGTTGGACTTGGATCCGACGGGAGAAGGCGTTGGCCATCAGGTGCCAATGAAGCCATCAGACGCTCTCGTTTCTCTTCGATTGATGTGGAACAAACTTGGTGAAATGCTTGATGATCTGCCGCGTGAAACGGCGCTTGAAGCCATGCGCCACGAAGCATGTGCTGTTTTCCTTGCGCGCTCGCTTGACGATGTTCATGTCGTGCTGTGCGCCGACATGGGCACGGATGATGAGCGCATGGTGGCAACGACTGTGGGCGCACTTGACAGTATCGAAGGGGGCCGTCTCAACAGCCTTGTGTTCCAATCTACGGCGAGTGAAGTTGAAGAGAGGGCTTTGCTTCGTTGGGAATAGAGGGTGTGGAAATTATGTCAGGTAATGTATTGATTATCATTTCTTTTCTCTTTTTCATGTTCATTTTTGCTGGAGTTGGTCTAGCGTCAATTCGTGTCAAAAAAGACACTACAGATGATTATTTGGTTGCCGGCAGAGGAATGCATCCGGCACTAGCGGCACTTTCGGCAGTTAGCACTTGGAATTCCGGATACATGTTCATTGGAGCAATTGGATTTACCTACATGATGGGCTACAACATCATCTGGATGGCGGTCATGTCAATGATGGGGCAAATACTTGCCTGGGCATGGCTATACAAATTCATTCAGAAAGAAGGTCGAGATCGAGGCGTTCGTTCTCTTTCATCACTTGTTGCTGAAAAAGCAGGAGCGCCTGAAGCAAAATTAGCAGCCGTACTCTCTGTGCTATTTCTAAGCATATACGCTGCTGCCCAACTTACCTCTGGCGGTAAGGCCTTGTTGGTGATGATGGGTTGGCCAGAACTTGTTGGAATTTTAATCGGGTTTGTACTGGTTGTTGCATACTGCTATGCTGGCGGAATTAGGGCTTCAATTTGGACGGATGCTGTTCAGTCATGTGTAATGATTGTTGGTTCTCTCATCCTTTGTTGGATCGCTTTGGGTGATGTAGGAGGGTTTAGTGGCCTAAATGCAGGACTGGAGTCACAAGATCCTGCACTGACCAATATTATGCCTCCAAACCTGATCTTTGGCCTTTCGTTATGGGCTTTTGCTTTCTTTTTGGGAGGTTTGGCTGTGGCTGGACAACCACAAGTTGTCTCTAGAGTGATGACTTTGGGCTCTGATAAAGATCGTAAGGAAGCGATGCTCTGGTTCTTTGTTTGGCAAACACCTTTCCTAATTTTGATGACATTTATCGGGCTTGCAAGTAGGGTCATCTTCAGTGAAAATGATTTCGACCCTGAATTAGGATTGCCTATGTTGGCAATGGACACTATGCCTGCGATTGGTGTTGGTATGATTCTTGCATCTATATTCGCTGCGACCATGTCTACTGCAGATAGTCAAGTTCTTGCCTGCACCGCCGCGATTACAGATGATATCAAGCCAGAGTGGCGAGATGATCACAAGACGACGAAAAAAGTCACGTTATTTGTCGCGGCCTTTGCCACTGCAATTTCTGTGGCCGGACTGTATGTCCCTGGAGGTGATTCAGTATTCGCATTGGTCGTTCTTGCCGTATATGGGCTAGGTGGAGTGTTTGTTCCATTGCTCATCATTAGATGGGCTGGATATAAACCAGATACAACCCATTCGATTTCAATGATGGTTGCTGCATTCGCAGGAGTCATTGGGTGGACAATCGTCCTTCCAATAATGGGCTTCAGCTGGAGCGGCGCGGATGGGATTTTCCCGTCTGTTCCAGGAATGGGAGCGGCCTTTGCTGTACACTTCTGGTTATGTTGGAAGCGGGAAGAATCTGTCGATAATCCATTTGGCAGATATTCTATTCCCACAAAAAAATTCACTACGATCGGTGCCGTTATATTATTGGCATTCGTTGGCGGAATGGAAGGTTCATACCAAGTCTTCGCACCTGATTCAACCAGCAGTGTTGACGAAATTGGTTCTTATGAAATCACAGGGGAAATTACGTACCATGAAATTACCAGTGGTAGTGAGTATATCTTAGATGGCGAAGATACGATGCTCGAAATGGAAATTTCTGGCCCTGAAGATGATGGAGAGTTTTCGATGCTGAATATTGTTGGCGTGAGGGCCACGCTAACCTATACTGATGATGAACAATCCCCCGCCGGGTGCGGATCTGCCGAAGATAGTGTTTCTGGACATTTGATGTATTCTGATTTACACGCCACTGAGGAAGTGAATTCAGGAGCTGCAGTGGAGATATTGTGGTATAATTCCAGTATCATCGGTACAACTGTCTCAGACATGAGTAAAACAGATATTATTGGTATGTTGGAAAATGAAGACTATCTAGGGTTTGGTGACCATTTCCTTCAAATCTCAGTGGATGTAAACAAAGGGGATTGTATTGACCCATTTAGAGAGACAAGTGATGATGGAGAAGATGTGTCTTACTTGTGGGAACTGAT
>DUIP01000171.1:0-394 GCA_013330285.1 Candidatus Poseidoniaceae archaeon | reverse complement strand
CGCTTGATTACAGCATAACTATGGTTTGAAATTCGAACTATAATGAAAATCTCATCCCTTGTTTGCCTATTTTCCAACCCATCTCAACAACTTGTGTGTGCTCTTCACTCCATTCATCATATACTGGGTTCGTATGGTTTAGATGAATGAAAATGATCTCTGGGTCGCCTTGTCGCTTGAAACCGAGCATGTCGATGGTTTGAGATATTGGTGGGTGGGGCACCTTGTCTTGGTTGCGTCCGGCTAATTCATCAGCAGACCAAAATGTGCCGTCAATCAATGCAATATCCACCTTGAGCGCATCGAGCCATGAGCGAATGCTCGGTTGATTATGCCGTTCGAGGGTTTCAGCCCATGTGTCGTGATCTGGCAAGAAGAGCAGGGAGCGATTTGG